>JBBDWV010000025.1:0-53290 GCA_040902655.1 Mycobacteriales bacterium | reverse complement strand
CGGACCGGTCTCCCGGTCCGGCCACCCGACCGTCGATCAGTCGATCAGGCAGAGCCCTGCTTCTCGAGCACGGTGTCCCAATCGGCCTCGAAGGTGAAGTCGATCGGGTAGTCGGTCCCGGACGGCTCCGTGACGCCCCAGCGGATGTCGTACCGGATGAGGGTGTGGTCCTTCTCGCGGAGCTGGACGTCGCCCCAGGGGGTGTCCGCCATCTCGATTCCCTCCAGCGCACCGGCAACGGCATCCGGCTCGATCGAGTCGGCCTCCTTGATCGCCTCGGCCAGCAGCCAGACACCGATGTAGGCCTGCACGGACCAGTTCGTCGGGCCCTCGCCGTACTTCTCGCGGTAGTCGGAATCGAACTTCTCGTTCGCGTCGCTGGGCGGAGAGCCGAGCGCGAAACGGGAGGCGCTGTGGATGCCGGCCGGCACCTTGTCCCCCAGCGCCTCGATCACGAGTGAGTCCGCGAAGGCCGGCGTGACGAAGGTGGTCTTGTCGAACAGACCGAACGGCTGGGCCTGCTGGATGAAGGCCACCAGGTCACCACCCCACAGGCAGCTGTAGACCGCCTCGGGCTTGCGCTGCAGGATCTGCTGGATCAGCGGCGTGTAGTCCGGCTCGAACAGCGCCGGCCACAGCTGGTTGCCGACCTGCACACCGGGCTGCTCCTGCTTCAGCGCCTCGAAGTAGCGGTCCGTGCAGTCGCGGCCGTAGGCGTAGTCCGGCGAGATCGACATCCAGTTCTTGAACCCGAGGGTCTTGCCGTACTGCGCGTTGGCGATCCCGTCGAGCCACGTGCTGCGCGCCGCGCGGAACACCCGCGGCTGGAAGTTCTTCTCCTCGGTCAGACTGTCGGCCTCCGAGGCCGTCGAGATGACGACCGTGTCCAGCTGCGGAGCGGCCTGCGACACGGCGAAGGACTCGTTCGAGGACGAGCCGTCGATGAGGAAGTCGACTTCGTCCTGCAGGACGAAGTCGCGCGCGGAGCGGACCGCCTGCTCGGGGTTGGCCGCGGTGTCCTTCTGGGAGATGCGGAGCTCACGTCCGAGCACGCCGCCGGCCTCGTTGATGTCCGCGACCGCCAGCTCCGCGCCCTTGAAGCCGGTCTCGCCCAGCATCGCGATCCGCCCGGAGAACACGGAGATGAAGCCGAGCTCGATCGGGTCGCCACCACCCTCGCCGCCACCAGCGCCGCCACCAGCACCACCACCGCACGCGGCGAGCGCGAGCGAGAGGACGAGCGCGGGCACTGCGACGGCCCGTCGTGACCTCAACGTCATACCAAGCTCCTCTGTCTATGTGCCTGGACAGCTGCGCTGCCCATGGACTGGAAAACCGCGTCCTGCTGTTTGGGACGATCTCGCATTGGACCGGTCAGTACAGCTGCGAGAAAAGCACTGATCCGGGCCGCCGTCCAGTAGCACGGCGCAGCAGATCAATACCGTAACCGCACTGTGTCCGGGACGTCCGTGCAGGACCCACCGGGAGTCTTGTGTTGACCGACCGGTCTATGTAACGTCGGCCCCGCCCGCGCGGGCCGCGACGGAAGGTGACCACGATGACGAACACGATGATCGAGGATCGGCTCGACCTGCTGATCGACGGCAGCAGCCGGCCGGCGGCCGGCGGCCAGACCCTCGACGTGAAGGACCCGTCGACGGACGGGCTGCTGACCAGGGTGGCGGACGCGCAGCCCGAGGACGTCCAGGAGGCGATCGACGCGGCGCGGAGAGCGCAGCCGACCTGGGCCGCACTGCCACCGAGGGAGCGCGGGCAGATCCTCTACCGGGTCGCCCAGGGGATCCGGGCGGACGCCGACCGGCTCGCACACATCGAGTCCTCGGACACCGGCAAACCGCTACGCCAGGCCAGGGCCGATGTGGAGGTGGCCGCTCAGTACTTCGAGTTCTATGCCGGCTACGCCGACAAGCTCTATGGCGACACGATCCCGCTGGACGGCTCCTCCTTCGCCCTGACGTTCCGTGAGCCGCTCGGCGTCACCGGGCACATCATCCCCTGGAACTACCCGATCCAGATCTGCTCCAGGACGGTCGCCCCCGCCCTCATGGTCGGCAACGCCTGCGTGGTGAAGCCGGCGGAGGAGGCCCCGCTGGCCGCGGTCCTGCTCGGCCGGATCGCGTTGGCGGCCGGAGTTCCGGCCGGTGTCCTCAACGTCGTACCGGGCCGCGGCGAGGTCGCGGGCGCCTACCTCGCGGGCAGCGACGACATCGACCACATCTCCTTCACCGGCGGGGTCGACACCGGCCGGATCGTCATGGCCGCGGCAGCAACGAATGTCAAGCCCGTGACGATGGAGCTCGGAGGCAAGTCCCCGAGCATCGTCCTGGCGGACGCCGACCTGGCGCGGGCGGTTCCGGTCATCACCAATGCCCTGATCCAGAACGCCGGCCAGACCTGCGCGGCAGGCACCCGGGTGATCGTCCACGAGTCCCGGCACGCCGAGCTCGTGGAGCTGCTCGGCGAACGGTTCCGCGGCGTCACCCTCGGCCGCGGAACCGACGACCCGGACATGGGGCCGCTGATCTCCTCGGTCCAGCGCGACCGGGTGCTGGGCTACCTCGACATCGCAAGGAACGAGGGCTGCACCGTCGCCGCGGGCGGCGGCGCACCGTCGCTCGCGGGCCTCGACGGCGGCTACTTCGTCTCGCCGACACTGCTCGACGGCGTGTCCAGCGACATGCGGGTGGCCCGGGAGGAGATCTTCGGCCCGGTCCTGAGCGTGCTGACCTTCGCCGACCAGGCCGAGGCGGCGGCGCTCGCCGACGCCACGGCGTTCGGGCTGGTCACCTCGATCTGGACGACCGACGTCGACCGCGCTCTCTGGCTCGCCCGGCACGTCAAGTCCGGTCAGGTCTACGTCAACTCCTACGGGGCGGGCGGCGGCGTCCCGCTGCCGTTCGGCGGCTTCAAGAAGTCCGGCTTCGGCCGCGAGAAGGGACTCGAAGCCGTCTACGAGTACAGCCAGACCAAGATGGTCGCATTCGATGTGAGGAGCCAGGCATGAAAGGCGTGACGACGGTCCTGACCGGTCCCGAGCGGATCGAGCAGCGCGAATTCGACCTCCCCGATCCGGGCGCCGGCGAGATCCTCACCGAGGTGCTGCGCGCCAACATCTGCGGTTCCGAGCTGCACATCTGGCGCGGGCACCACCCGCTGATCGTGGACGGCTGCGTGCTCGGGCACGAGGGCATCGGCCGGGTCGCCCGCTTGGGCGACGGTGTCGACCGGGACTTCGCCGGCCAGCCGCTGCGGGAGGGCGACCGCATCGTGGCCACCTACTTCCAGATGTGCCGCAGATGTCCGGCCTGCCAGCGCGGCGAGTGGAATTTGTGCCAGAACGCCTACGCCTTCTGGCGCGAGCCGGCCACGAGCAGCCCGCACTTCCATGGCACCTTCGGCACCCACTACTACGTGCACCGTGACCAGTACGTCTACCGGGTCCCGGACAGCGTCCCGGACCGGGCTGCCTCCGGCGCCAACTGCGCGCTCTCCCAGATGATGTACGGCGTCCACCTCGCCGAGGTGGCCACCGGTGAGACCGTGCTGATCCAGGGCTCCGGCGGCCTGGGGCTGTGCGGTATCGCGATCGCCAAGGAGCGCGGTGCCCGCGTCGTCGTCACCGAGGTGCACCCGGACCGGATCGCCTCCGCGCGGCTGTTCGGTGCGGACGAGGTGGTCGACCTGTCCGGTGCGGACACCGCCGAGGCGCGGGTGGCCGCGGTGCACGAGGCGGTCGGCGGCGCGCCGGACGCGGTCATCGACGTCACCGGCGTGCCGAGCACCTTCTCGGACGGCGTGCGCACGGTCCGGCCGGGCGGGCGGTTCGTGAGCATCGGCAGCATCAGCCCCGGCAAGCTGTGCGATTTCGACCCTGGTCTGTTCACCCGCTCGGGGGCGGTCATCCGGGCGGCCATCCGCTACCACCCGTGGTTCCTCGGCCGGGCGCTGGACTTCCTGGCCGACAACGCGCACTACCCGTGGGACTCGCTGGTCGACGCCGACTACGCGCTGGACGACGTGGAGCAGGGCCTGCGGGACTCCGCGGCCCGCAAGGTTGCCCGGGCGAGCATCAAGGTCTCCCCGGAGGCGACCTGAGCTGACGGACCGGCCTGAGCACCGCACCGCCCCGAGAGAGGAGTCCTCAGCGATGGAGGACCAGGACTACCAGGCACTTCGCACGGAGGTCTTCGCCCGGCTGTGGAGCGAGGTCGCGCCGCTGGCCGAGGAGATCGAGGAGACGGAGTCGATCCCCCGCGACCGGCTCTTCCCGATCCTCGCCGACCTGAAAGTCTTCGCCATGCTCATCCCGGAGCAGTACGGCGGGCTGGGTCTGAGTATCGCCCAGTACCTGCCGGTGATCGCGGAGTTCGCCAAGGTGCACGGTGGCATCCGGGCGCTGGTCCACGTGCACAACTCGATGTGCCACGCGTACGCCGAGCTCGGCAGCGAGGAGCAGGCCCGGGCGGTGTTGCCTGCAGCGGCGCGCGGCGAGAAGTCGGTCGCCTTCGCCCTCACCGAGCCGGACCACGGCACCGGGGCGGACCTCGGGACCACTGCTGTTCGCGACGGCGACTCCTACGTGCTCAACGGGCGCAAGTGGCTCATCACCAATTCCGACTTCGCCAGCCACTTCATCGTGTTCGCCCGGACGGGCACCGGCGGCCGGTCGGCGGTCAGCGCGCTGTCGGTCGAGCGGGGGCTGCCCGGCTTCACGATCGAGGCGCTTCCCGAGACGATGGGGTGCAAGGGCGGCCAGCACGGCCAGCTCACCTTCGACAACGTCCGGGTGCCCGCGACGGACCTGCTCGGACAGGAGGGCGAGGGCCTGGCGGGCATGGAGCGCTCCCTGGAGATCAGCCGGGTGCTCGTCGCCGGCTCGTCCCTGGGCACCGCGGAGTACGCGCTCGAGCTTTCCCTGCAGCACGCCCGGGAGCGGGTCACCTTCGGCAAGCCGATCGCCGAGCGTCAGGCGGTGCAGCGCTACCTCGCCGAGATGGCGCAGGACGTCTACGCGCTGCGCCTCATGCTCGACGACGTCGCCGACAAGTACGACAGGGGGCAGCCGATCCCGCTCGAGGCCTCCCTGGTGAAGCTGTTCGGACTCGAAGCCGTCGGCCGGGTCACCGACCGCGCCCTGCTGGTGCACGGTGGCATCGGCTACACCCGCGCCCGGAGCATCGAGCGGTTGTACCGCGACGCGCGGCTGAACTGGTTGGAGGAGGGCACCCCCACGATCCAGCACATGGTCGCGGCGCGGCAGCTCGTCGACGGGAACGGGTGGGCGCAGGAGTGACGGGACCCCTGACGGGCCTCCGGGTGCTCTCGCTGGCCGAGCAGTACCCCGGCCCGTACGCCACCCTGCTGCTGGCCGACCTCGGCGCGGACGTGGTCCTGGTGGAACGGCCTGGTGGCGGCGACCCGGCGCGCCAGTTCGGCTCGTTCTTCGAGTCACTCGCGCGCGGCAAGCGCTCGGTGGCGCTGGACCTCAAGGACCAGGAGGGTGTCGACGCGCTGCTGGCGCTGTGCCGCACCTCCGACGTGCTGCTGGAGGGTTACCGGCCGGGGACGATGGAGCGCCTCGGCGTCGGCTATCCGCAGGTCCGCGAGGTGAACCCGCGCCTGGTCTACGCGTCGATCTCGGGCTTCGGACAGGACGGCCCCTACCGGGACCGGCCGGCCCACGACGTGTCCTACCAGGCGGTCGCCGGGCATCTGTACGAGCGCCTGCAGCTCCCCGGGCAGTCGGCCGCCCCCAGCCTGGCGCTGGGAGACCTGTCGGCAGGCCTGTTCGCGGTCGTCGGGGTGCTGTCGGCTCTGCAGCAACGTGAGCGGACGGGCAACGGGACACACGTCGACGTCTCGATGACCGACGGGCTGGTGTCGCTCCTGACGGCACACCTGATGCCCGTGGTGAACCGGCTCGGACCTCCGGCGTTCCCGTACGAACCCGGCTACGGCGTCTTCGCCGCCGCCGACGGGCAGCTGCTCTCGTTGAGCGTGGCGCACGAGGACCACTTCTGGAAGCGCCTGTGCGCGGCCTGCGAGCTCCCCGAACTGAGCGGACTGCGCTCGGCCGAGCGACTGGAGCGCCACGACGAGCTCACGGAGCGGATCGCGGCGCAGGTCGGTGCCCGGGGCAGGTCCGCGTGGGAACAGCGGCTGGTGGAGCACGACGTGCCTCATGCCTGGGTGAACGCCCTCGACGACGTCCCGCAGGACCCCCAGGTACGCGCCCGCGGGATGTTCGTGACAGTCCCGGCCGAGCCGGACCACCCGGAGCGGGTGCACGTGCGCCAGCCGCTGCGTTTCGACGGAACGGCACCCGGCCCGCAGTCGCACGCGCCCGAGATCGGCCGGCAGACGCGCGAGATCCTGCTCGCCGCAGGCTGTCCCGCCGAGGTCGTGGACCGGCTGGTCGCGCGGGCCTCGGCGTGAGCACGCCGCCGCGCCCGTCGCAGGCGGGGCGGCTGATCGCCGGCGACGAGCTGGAGACGCGTACGGCGGACGCCTACCGCGCGATGATGCTCCGCGCCCGGCAGGTGGTCTCGGCCGCGATGCGCGACGGGAGCGGCGAGGCGGCCGCCCGCGGCTGGGAACGGCTGCCGGACGCGCCACCGCCACCGACAGCGCCGCCGACAGCTCGCCCGACGCCGTGGCCGGACCTCCCCCCGGCTGCACGAGAGGACCTGCTCCGCCGTGCGCAGGCGGCCGGGAACGCGCCTCGACCGGCGCTGGTCCACGTCCCGCAGTCGCTCGACCGCCCTCGGGCGGGTCCGCTCGAGGGCCTGGCCATGGTCGTCAAGGACCTGCTCGACGTCGCCGGGCAGCCGACCCGCAACGGCACTCCGGGCGGCGCCTGGCGCGAGCCCGACGTCTCCTGCGCGGCGTGGGAGCGGCTGGCAGCGGCGGGCGCGGTCTGCGTCGGGAAGTCGGCCACGCACGAGATGGGCTGGGGCGCGACGACCCCTGCTGTGGAGCACCCCCAGGACCCCGCCCGGCTGGCCGGCGGGTCGTCGGGGGGATCCGCCGTCGCCGTGGCCGCCGGCCTGGTCGCCGGCGCCCTCGGCAGCGACACCGGTGGCTCGATCGGCATCCCGGCCGCTCTCTGCGGCGTCGTCGGGCTACGCCCCACCCACGGCATGGTGCCCACCGCGGGCGCGACGCCGCTCGCCCCCGGGCAGGACACGATCGGACCGCTCACCCGCGACGTCTCGCTGTGCCTCCGGCTGTTCGGCCTGCTGAGCGGACGGCCGGTCCCGGTCCCGGTTCCCGAGGTCGAGGGGTTGCGGGTGGGTGTGCTCACCACCGGTCCGGTCCAGCCGGGCGTGGCGGAGCAGGTCGAGCGCGCCGTCGACGGGCTCGCCGGCCGGGGGGCCCGACCCGTGTACGTCACCGTGCCGGAGACGGGCTGGGCGGCGGCCGCCTCCCTGCTGGTCATGCTGCACGCCTCCGCCCGGCTGTGGGCCCCCGCTGTGCTCGCCCGGCCGAGGCACTGGGGGTCTGCAGCCCGGGCCCTGCTCACCCTCGGCACCGAGCTGGACGACGCGGACGCGAGTACCGCCCTGCAGGCGTCCCGCGCCGTGCGACGCGCGCTGGCGGACTGCTTCGCCACCGCTGCTCTCGACGTGCTGGTTTTTCC
The DNA here is from genome assembly GCA_040902655.1 of Mycobacteriales bacterium. Lineage (NCBI taxonomy): Bacteria > Bacillati > Actinomycetota > Actinomycetes > Mycobacteriales > Mycobacteriales bacterium. The sequence goes on along the minus strand of JBBDWV010000025.1, from coordinate 45,630 downwards.
CACCACACCGTGCACGGCCCCGCCACGCGGTGAGCAGACCGTGCAGGTCGGTGGACGTCCGCAGCTGGTGGCCGCCGCGCTGTCCCGCTACGCCTGCCTCGGCGCCGTGACGGGGGCGCCGACGCTGTCGGTGCCGTGCGGTGTCGACGGCGCAGGCCTGCCCGTGGGGTTGCAGGTGCTCGGACCACCGGGCTCCGAGCCGTTGCTGGGCCGGGTCGGCGCCACCGTCGAGGCCGCGCGCTGACTCACCGGGTGGCGACGGCCGCGAAGCGGGTCACGCCGAAGAAGTACTCCCCCGCGGCCGCCTGCTGGAGGATGTCGGCCTGCCACGCCTCCACCAGGTCGCGGTGCCGCCGGGCGACGAACGCGGCGATCAGGTCCGCCATGCCGAGGCTGTAGAGGGCGGCGGCGGGATCGGTCTCGACGACGGGCACCGCATGTACCTGCACGTCCTGCAGGCCGCCGGCCCGCAACAGCGCGGCGATACCCGTCGGCAGGTGTGGGTGCACGAAGTGCTCCTCCCACGCCCGCAGCACCGTGTCCGTCCGGTCCCGGTCGGCAGAGTGCCAGACGCACGAACGCCAGTCGGTGTCCACGAGGACAGCTGTGCCACCCGGCCGCAGCACCCGACACAGCTCGGCCACGGCCTGCTCCAGGTCCGGCACGTACTCCAGCACCTGGACGGCGACGACGCCGTCGCAGGACGCATCGTCGAGCGGTAGGGCGGTCGCCGAACCCAGCACGAAGTTTCGCCGTGCCTGCCCGGCACCGCGGCCCGTCCTGCGCCGGGCCGCCTCGATCATGCTCGGCTGGCGGTCCAGGCCCAGCACGTGGCCCTGCTCGCCCACGTCACCGGCGAGCTCGGCGGTCAGGTGGCCCGGCCCGCAGCCCAGGTCCAGCACGCGCGCGCCTGGTCGGGCCGCCAACAGTCGTCGGGTGGCAGCCCGCTGGTCGACGACCGCCGGCGCGTCGTAGATCTGCCCGAGACGCTGCGGGTCGAAGACCGCTGCGCCCCCGCCGGCGGCGCCCGGCGGGGCGGGAGGCCGGCCGGTCACGAGGAGCCGCCCTTCCGCCGGCTCCTCGAGAGCTCCTGCACGTCGTGCAGCCGTCCGGACACCCCGCCGGCGCGCAGCTCGCCCTTGCGCACCTTCAACGTGGGGGTCTTCGGCAGCTCCGGCACGAACTCGACGTAACGCGGGAGCATGAACCGCGGCACCCGCTGCTCGAGGAAGCAGAAGATGTCGAGAGCGTCGTCGAAACCGACCTGCCGCGGCACGACGACCAGCTTGATGTCCTCCTCCGTGTGCTCGGACGGGACACCGATCACCGCGACCTCCTCGACCTGGTCGTGCGCGACCGCGATGCTCTCCAGCTCGGCCGAGGAGATGTTCTCCCCACGGCGCCGGACGACGTCCTTCCTGCGGTCGAGGTAGCGCAGCTGCAGGCTCTCGTCGGTCACGAAGACGTCTCCGGTGTGGAACCACAGGTTGCGCCACGCGTCGACGGTCTTCGCGTCGTCGCGCCAGTAGCCCCTCGAGAACTGCCACGGCTTCTCCGGACGGAGCACGAGCTCGCCGGGCTCACCGAGCGGCACCGGTTCGTCGAATTCGTCGACCAGGCGCCAGTCGAAACCGGGACGCACCCGCCCACAGCTGCGGTGATCGACGATGTCCTCGTCCGAGATGGAGGTGACCGGACAGATCTCCGTCATGTTGAACATCGAGTGCACGGCGACACCGAACCGGGCCCGGAAGGTGTTGACGTCAGGATGAATCGGAATCATCAGCACCGAGCGCAGCGGGCTGTCGTCCTCGCCGTCGCGGACCGGCTCGGACAGCAGGTAGCTGGTCGCGCCGCCGAGCAGCAGCGTGTGGGTGGACCCGGACTCCCGGACGTCGCTCCAGAAGTGCGAGAGGCTGAAAGACGACCGCATGACGAGTCGGCACCCCGCGACGAGCGACTTGTAGAGCAGCAGCTTCTGGCCCACGTGGTTGGGCGGGGACGTGGCGTAGATCGCCTCTGACCGGTCGAGCCCGGGAGGTGCGGCGACAGCCGACTCGTACTCCTGCGCAAAGGTGCACAGGACTCCTCGGGAGCCGCCTGTCGTCCCGGACGTGAACAGCATGCAGGCGACGTCGCTCATGCCCAACGGCACCTCCTCGAGCCGGTCCGGCTCGCCGAGGTCGGCCAACTGCTCCCACGACCAGACGGTGCGGCCGGCCGGTGCCTGCGGAGCCGGCGCCGAACTGCCCGGGACGTCCACCACGACCAGGTGCTCGAGCCCCGGTACCGCACCGAGCACCGGCTCGAGGTCGGCGAGGACACTCCTCGAGGCCACCAGAACGCGCGCGTCGGCACTGTCGAGGAGCGAGACGAGCAGCGGCCCCTTGTAGCCGACGCCGACCGGACACTCGACCGCCCCGAGCCGCATGCACGCGAACCAGGCGACCGCGCTCTCCGCGACATTCGGCAGGATCGTCACCACCCGGTCGTTCCGTCCGACTCCCAGGGACCGCAGTCCGGCAGCGACGCGCTCCACCGTGGCGGCGACCTGCGCGTAGGTGGACGATCTGCCGTCCTCGACCTGTTCGAGGAACGGCTGGTCGGGCCGCTCACGGGCATGTCGCCGGAGCAGCTCGGGGACGGTCAACTCCTCGGCGGCGGGCTCAGGCACGAGCCTCCACCGCCAGGGTGTGCCTGCCGACCACGTCCTTGGCGATGAGCAACCGCATCACCTCCGAGGTCCCCCCCAGGATGTCGCCCATCTTGGCGTCCCGCAGATACCAGTCCACCGGCGGTTCGACGAGGAAAGCGGCTCCACCGAAGAGCTGGACGGCGTCGGCACCGATGCGCTGGGCGGCCTCGGTGACGAAGACCTTGGCGGCCGCACACACCGCCGTCGCCGCCTCCGGCTCGGTGTCGATGACCCGCGCGGCGTGACGTACCAGTTGGCGGCCCGCTTCGACCGAGACGTGCATGTCGGCGATCTTCGCCTGGACCATCTGATGGTCGGCGACCCGCTGCCCGAAGCTGCGACGCTCGACGACTCGCGCCACGGTGCGGGCCAGGGCATCCCGCCCGTTGCCGACGTAGGCCCCGGCCAGCCCCACCCGCGCGGTCTCCAGTGCCTGCTTGAAGATGCGCCCACCAGCACCTACCGCGCCCAGCACGTCGCTGTCCTGGACCTCGCAACCGTCCAGGACGACCGATCCCGCGATGGGGATGAGGTAGCCGGGTGGGCTGGAATTCTCGGGGCCGTTCGACAGGCCGGGGTTGTCACGGGAGATCAGGAAAGCCGCCTTGCGGGCCGGACCCTCGGAGCCGGTGACCTGCGCGAGGACCGTGAAGAGCCGAGCGTGGTGGGCGAGGCTGATGTGGATCTTCTTGCCGTTCAGCACGTAGCCACCCTCACGTGGTGCGGCGTGCGTCCCGAGGCTGGTGATGTCGGACCCGCTCGCCGGCTCGGTGAGACAGAACGCTGCGAGCACCTCGCCGGCCGCGAGTGCGGGCAGCAGGGCCGCCTTCTGCTGTTCGCTGCCGTACTGCACCAGGCCGAGGGTCCCGATGGTGGAGTGCTCGTTGATCGAGTACGCCGCCATCATGTCGTGGGCCGCGATCTCCTCGATCGCGGCGACGTACTGCTCGACCGTGTAGCCGTGGCCGCCATAGGCCTGCGGGATCAACAGCCCGAACAGCCCGCGCTTCGCGAGGGCGGGGACCGTCTCGGCGTAGAACCGGTCCACGTCCCGCCCGTGGTCGGCCGGCACACCGCCGTCGCTGGTCAGTAGCTCGCGGACCCGGCCCTGGACGTCCTCGTTCATTCCTGCTCCTCTCCGACCCGCAGGTCGAACGCTCTCTCGAACCACCGCCAGTGGACGTCGCGGTACTCCTCGTTGGTCGCGATCTTGCGGAACGACCAACTCTTGTTGGCCCAGGCATAACCGGTCTCCACCATGGAACGGGCGGCGAGCCGGGTGTTCTCGACCTCGGCCATGCCCAGCCGGTGCGCGGCTGCCAACGGCTCCTCGAAATGGTCGACGACGAGCTCGTCCCAGTCCTTGACCGCCTGCAGGTACTCGCCGTCGAGGTTGCGCGACTCCTGGTAGACGAAGGTGATCTCCAGCTGCCTGTCCTGCATCACGCGCATGAGGGTGAAGAAGCGGCTCTTCAATCTCCGCACGGGGTTCACCTCGCTGGCACTGAGTTCGTCCTGCAGGTTGGACACGTTCTGCTGGCACACCAGGAAGACGATGTCGTCCTTGGACCGGACGTACTGGTACACGGTGGCGATGTTCATCTGTGCCTCAGCCGCGATCTCGCGGGTCGTCACCGCACCGAAGGAGACGCGACGCGCCAAGACGACGGCGGCGCGACAGATCTCCGCCCGCCGGGCCGCCACCAGTCCGGCATTGCGGACCGTGGTGTCGACATCGGGCCCACGCACGGACCTCGCGACCATCTCGTCCCCTCGGGCCGGACCGACGTGTCGGCCTGCGGAGCCGCCCGGGCAGACTTCCAAGCGAACGCTTGGTTGTCAACCGCGGGAATCTCCGCGCCCGGCTCGACAGGGTCGGCTGCTCGGCCTGCCGGCCCGTGAGGTAGACCTCGTTCCGGACAGCCCAGGGGGTCCCGGCCCGGACTCCCCCACGACGCGAACCCTGAAGGAGAACGATGGCGGTGGATCCGCGAGGCGCGGACCTGAAGCGGTACCCCGACGGCGCCGAGCCGGTGTCCTACGGCGAGGGGGCGGCGGCGTGAAGGCCTGGCAGCTCCACGAGGTGGGCGAGCCGCAGGACGTCCTGCGCTGGGAGGAGGTCGACGAGCCGGCGGTCCATTCCGGCACCCTCCGGCTCCGGGTGGACGCCGTCGCGCTCAACTTCCCGGACGTGCTGCTGTGCCGCGGTCTCTACCAGGAGAAGCCCCCCCTGCCGTTCACGCCGGGGCTCGAGGTCTGCGGCACCGTGCTGGACGGGCCGCGGGCCGGTGAACGCGTCCTCGCCGCCCCAGGCCTGCCACGCGGCGGTCTGGCCGAGCGGGTCGTGGTGTCGGAGGCGGGAGCACTACCCGTCCCGGACGCCATGCCCGCCGCGACGGCGGCGAGCATGCTCATCACCTACCAGACCGGCTACCTGGGCCTGCACCACCGGGGGCGGCTGCAGCCCGGTGAGACGCTGCTGGTCCATGCCGGCGCCGGTGGGGTGGGCAGCGCCGCCATCCAGCTGGGCAAGGCCGCCGGCGCCCGCGTGATCGCGACCGCCGGCGGTCCGGAGAAGATCCGGGTCTGCGAGCAGCTGGGCGCCGACGTCTGCATCGACTATCTCGCCGAGGACTTCGTGCCCGTGGTCAAGGACATCACGGAGGGCCGCGGCGCCGACGTCGTCTACGACTCGGTGGGCGGTGACACCTTCGACAAGAGCCGCAGGTGCATCGCCTTCGAGGGTCGGATCGTGGTCGTCGGCTTCGCCGGCGGCCGGATCGCGGACGCCCCGACCAACCACGCCCTGGTCAAGAACTACGCGGTCGTCGGCCTGCACTGGGCGCTCTACCGCACGCACCAGCCGCAGGTCATCCCGGACACCCACGACGCGCTGATGGCGCTGTGGGAGCAAGGACGGATCGACCCCCTGATCGGTGCGGAACTCCCCCTGAGCCAGGCGCCGTCCGCCCTGGCCAAGCTCGCCGACCGCGGCACCATCGGCAAGGTCGTCCTGCTGCCGTAACTGATCCGGCGCCCCGCTACTTGTACTGCGCGGCCAGCCCCAGGACCTGCTGCACGTACCAGTCGGCGTGGTTGTAGGCGAAGATCGCGTCGTAGAGGCCGTCGGGCCCGCGGTTGGCACCGAAGCGGCACAGGTAGCGGGCCGCTGACGGCACGGCGTCGTACGGGCTCATGATGTCGGCCTTGCCGTCTCCGTCGCCGTCGATGCCGTACGCGGCCCAGGTGCTGGGCAGGAACTGCATCGGGCCGAGCGCGCCGGCGCTGGAGGGGCCGAGGTGGCGGCCGTGGGCGCTCTCGACCTGGCCGATGGCGGCGAGCACGGTCCAGGACAGCCCGCGGCAGTAGCGGGCCGAGTCGATGTAGAGCTCCCGGTAGGTGCGGGGCTTGCCGCCACGGGGCGCCACGACCTCGGGGCGCAGGACCTCGACGACCGCGTCGGGGCCGAGGACCGCGTGCACCGCCTTGCGCAGGGCACCGATGTCGCGGCCGGGGGCGCTCACGACCACCGCGCTCGACGGGACGACTCCGAGGGAACGGGCGACGGCGCGATCGGTGACCAGGTCGATGCCCGACAGGCCGTACGCCGCGAGCGCACCGACCCGGAGCTCGAGGTCGCGGTGCCCCTGGACGGTGACGGTGCCGCCGAGCGGCAGGTCGCGTGCGCGGGCCAGGCCGTAGGACGGCGCCAGCTCGCCGCGCGCGACGGCCTTCCACAGCTCGTCGGAGGAGGCGGTCTCCTGCGGGGTGAGAGCGCGGAACGTCGACGGGTCGACACCCACGACGCGGGCCGCCTTACCACCGACGCGGACCGTCCCGGCGTCGATGAGCGCCACCGCCTCGACCTTGCGAACGGCCTGCAGCGCCGTGAGGTGGGCGGGGGTCAACGGGCGCGACACGCGGACGAGCAGATCCGGGACGTGCAGGACGGCCAGCGGGGACACCGCCGGCTCCGCCTTCGGCGCGGGCGCGGGCGCGGCGGGACGGCTGCGATCGGCGGCCTGCCCCAACGGTGCGGCCGGGACGGCGCCGGGTAGGTCGAGCGGCTCGGGCGCTGCGGCGGCATCGGCTGCGGTCTGTGCCACGGGGGCAGCCGCCGTGCGCCCGGCCCGGTCGAGGGTCGCGACGGCGACGCCGGACAGCAACGTCGAGGCGAGCGCCACGCCGACCACGCCTGGGCGCAGGAGCCGCACCTGACCGCCTCTCTGCCCGGCCGCACCGGTAGGTGCAACCATCCTGCGCGTGACGGATGTCCCGCGCACCGCGCCCTGCCCCGGCGTCTCCGGCGACTGGCTCGGCCCGCTGTCCGGGTTGGTCAACGACGGACCGGCCGGTCTGGTTACCGGGTCTGTGCTGCTCGTCCTGTTCGTCGCCACCGCGCAGATCCCTGCCGTGCCCAGACCACCACCTGCCGGGGCGACGGTCCGCCACGCGACGGCGCTGCGGTGACCGGCTGGGACGTCGCGGTCGTGGGTGCAGGGCCTGCAGGGGCCGCCGCGGCGCTGGCCGCCGTCCGCACCGGCGCCCGGACCGTGCTGCTGGAGCGGGAGCAGCTGCCCCGCTACAAGTGCTGCGGCGGCGGACTGATCGGCACGTCACAGGCGGCGGTCGCCGCCGCCGGCGTCGACCTCACGCCGCTCTGCCTCGACCGGGTCGGCCGCATCACCTTCACCGCCGGCGGTCGGGCGGGCTTCACCCGGCAGAGCGAACCGTTCCTGCCCATGGTCCTGCGCGCACAGCTGGACGCGGCGCTGGTCCAGGTCGCGCTGCGGGCCGGCGTGGAGCTGCGCACCGGCGTGACGGTGACCGGCTACGAGCAGACCAGCAGCGGCGTGACGGTCCGGACCCGGGAGGACTCGCTGCGCGCCGGTGCGGTCGTCGGCGCGGACGGCTCCGGCAGCCGGGCCGGCGTGCACGTGGGGGTGATCTGCGAGCAGGTCGACCTCGGGCTGGAGGCGGAGCTGCCGACGCCGCCGGGCTCGGAGTGGGCCGGCCGGGTGCTGCTCGACTGGGGGCCGGTGCCGGGCTCCTACGGCTGGGTCTTCCCGAAGGGCGACACCCTCACGGTCGGCGTCATCGGGAGCCGGACGCAGGGCGAGGCGATGCGTGCCTACTACCGCTCCTTCGTGGCCTCGCTCGGGCTGGACCTCGCGACCGCCCGGAGGGACGGTGGCCACCTCACCCGGGTCCGGACCCCCGACTCACCGCTGGTCCGCGGCCGGGTGCTCGTCGCCGGCGACGCCGCCGGGCTGCTCGAGCCGTGGACGCGGGAGGGGATCTCCTTCGCGTTGCGGTCCGGCACACTCGCCGGTGCGGCGGCGGCGGGCGACCCGGCCGGCTACCCGGCTGCGGTCCAGGCCTCGCTCGGCGCCGAGATGGCCGCAGGGCGCCGGGCGCTCGCGGCGTTCGGCGGCCATCCGCGGATCGTCCACGAACTGCTGCGCACCGCACCCATGTGGAGGCTGTTCACGCGCCTGGTCAGCGGCCGGACGACGCTGGATGCCCAGCTCCGGCGTCCGGCGGTCCGGGCCCTCGTGCGCAGCCTGGGCGGCTGAGGCCACCCGCAGCTCAGGCTCGTGGCCTCGCTACCGGAGCGCGGCGACACGCCCCGATCCCGCCCTCGCCGGGAACGCACGGCCCGAGTGTGGTGTTGTTCTAGGCGTGACCGGAACCGCGACTCCTCCCGCCCCCACCCTGACCGCTGCCGACCGCTGCGACCGCTGCGGCGCGCAGGCCTTCGTCCGTGTCGTCCTGTCCTCGGGCGACCTGCTGTTCTGCGCTCACCACGCCAAGGCCTACGAGGACACCTTGCGGGCCAAGGCCGTGGACTGGGTCGACGAGACCGCCACGCTGCGGGGCTAGAAGGCGCTGGCGCGCGCCGCGAAGCGGCCGTCGCGCTCTTCGGCCGCCAGCGGCAGTCCGAACGCCCGCGACAGCAGCGGGCCGGTCAGCACCTCCCGCACCGGACCTGCTGCGACGGAGCGCCCCCGGGACAACAGCAGCGCATGGGTGGTGCCGACCGGCACCTCCTCCACATGGTGGGTCACCAGCACCGTCGGCGGCGCCGCCTCGTCCTGGGCCAGTCGGCTGAGCAGCCGCAGCAACGCCTCCCGTGCCCCGAGGTCCAGCCCCGCGGCCGGCTCGTCCAGCAACAGCAGCTCGGGGTCGGTCATCAGCGCCCGGGCGAGCAGCACGCGCTTGCGCTCACCTTCGGACAGCGTGCCGAAGCGGCGGGCGGCGAAGTCGCGCAGCCCCATCCGGCCCAGCAGCTCCTGGGCGCGCGCCATGTCGGTGTCGTCGTAGCGCTCCGACCACCGGCCCACGACGCCGTAGGAGGCGGTGACGATGACGTCCAGTGCCGTCTCGGCTGCCGGGATCCGATCGGCGAGGGAGGCGCTGGACAGGCCCACCCGGGTGCGCAGCTCGCCGAGATCGGTGCTGCCGAACCGCTCGCCGAGCAGCTGGACGGATCCGCGTGACGGGAACAAGGACGCGGCCGCGACGTGGAGCAGCGTGGTCTTGCCGGCGCCGTTGGGTCCCAGCACGACCCAGCGCTCACCGTCCCGGACCGTCCAGTCCACGTCGGCCAGCATCGTCGCGCCGTCCCGGACGACAGCCACTCCGAACATCTGCAGCACGGGCTCGGGCATCGGATCGACCGTAGTCCCCGCCGGCCGCGCGACCGCCACCGACCTGCCGCTGGCAGAGTGGCGCGCATGGCCTACCGCTGCTTCGACGTCGAGATCGCCGACGAGGTCGCCCACCTGCGGATGTCCCGCCCGGACGAGCTCGACACGATGACCCCGGACTTCTGGCGCGAGCTACCCGAGATCGTCACCGCCGTCAGCGACGACGCCTCCGCCCGGGCCGTCGTCATCAGCAGCACCGGCAAGCACTTCAGCGCCGGGATGGACCTGTCGGTGTTCCTGTCCGGCGACCCGGCCGGTGCGCAGGCCGAGGCCGGACGCAGACACGCGCGGATGCGCTCCCACGCAAGGCTCCTGCAGTGGTCTTTCACTGCCCTGGAGAAGGCGCGGGTGCCGGTGCTCGCGGCCGTGCAGGGCGGCGTCATCGGCGGGGCGGTCGACCTGGTCACGGCCTGCGACCTGCGTTACGCCAGCGCCGATGCGTTCTTCTGCGTGCAGGAGATCAATCTCGGCATGACGGCGGACGTCGGGACCCTGCAGCGCCTGGGGAAGGTCGTCAACGAGGGTTTTGCGCGCGAGATGGCCTACACCGGGCGGCGCTACCCCGCACAGCGGGCGTACGAGGTCGGCCTGGTGCAGCAGGTCTTCCCCGACCACGCCGCCGCCGTGGCGGGCGCGCTCGAAACCGCGCGGGAGATCGCCGACAAGTCGCCGCTGGCGGTCTGGGGCACGAAGGTGGCGATGAACTACGCCCGGGACCATCCGGTCGACGACGCGCTGGAGCAGATCGCCACGTGGCAGGCCGGCATGTTCCAGCCGGCGGACATGGCCGAGGCCTTCGCCGCCAAGAACGAGCAGCGCCCCGCGGTGTTCCCCGACCTGCTCCCCGAGCCGCGCGGCCTCTGAGGGAGGCCCGGCAGCCGGCGCGGCGGCCGTACAGCAAGGTGTCGGTCGTGACCCGACTGTGCGAGGACTGTGGCGAGCACGCCGAGTGGCTGCTGACGAGCGTGCGGGAGAACTCGGTGCCGCCGGACACGACGGAGACCGCGGCCTGCGGCCTGCACCGGCTCGACGCCACCGAGAACCTGCTGAGCCAGTACGGCAACGTCGCGATCAGCGAGACACTCGGCTGAGGCTCAGCGTTCCGGGCGGCGCCGGCTGCGCAGGACAACCCAGCTCGCGCCGCCGAGCAGCAGCCCCGCCAGCACGACGGCGGCCACGGACAACCCGGTCCCGCCGGCCCGCTCCAGCGCCTGCTCCACCAGCTGGCGCGACCGCGAGGTCGGGTCGGCCAGCACGACAGCCACGAACACCGCCACGAGCAGCGCGACGAGCAGGCTCAGCACCTTCGACGTCCAGCCGGTGAGGCCGGCCCGGTCGCGCAGCTCGGCGGCCGCCCGGAAGATGCGGCGGGCCCGCAGGAAGCGGAGCGCGCCCACCACCCGGACCAGGCGCAGCAGCTGCACCGGACCGACGGCGAGCACCACGGCCGGGATGAGCACGATCGTGAAGGCCAGCAGCCAGCGATGGTCGCGTACCCAGGCCCGCTTGTCCCGGGAGAGCACGGCGAGCACCACCGTCTCGGCGACCAGGACCGCACCGCTCACCGCGTTCACGACGTTGCCCGCCGTCGCGGCGGTGCCGTCGAGCAGCGTGAGGAAGACGGCGGGCACGGAGGCCAGCGCGGCGATCAGGACCGGTCCGGCGAGCCGCTGCTCCCAGCGCCCGTAGCGCACGTCGAGAGGGTGCAGAAGGTCCCCGCGCTGATCGTCGGTGCGGGCGCCCATCGTGCGCAGGCTACCGTCGGGGCGGCGGTGTTTCGGGGCGGGAGTGCCGCAGGGTGATGCTCATCCGGGCGCCGGAGGCCGACCTCTCGCGCGGGACCGTGTGGTGCCAGTCGTGCTGCATCGCGCCTCCCATGACGATGAGGTCGCCCTCCCCCGGCGCGTAGCGGCGCACCACCGCGCCACCCTGCGCCGGCCGGACGAGGAAGGAGCGGCGCGCCCCCAGCGAGACGGTCGCCACCAGCGGGTTGCTCATGCTCTTGCGGACCGTGTCGGCGTGCCAGGCGACGGCGTCGCTGCCGTCGCGGTAGAGGTTGATCAGGCAGGAGTCGAAGTGGACGCCGTAACGCTCCGACAACGGTGCCACCAGCTCAGCGATCTCGGGCGGCAACGCTTCGCCGGTGCCCCAGACGGCGACCAGCCGCGGCTCGAGCACCTCGCTGTCCCACATCTGCCGGGTGCGCTGCCGCCACGGTGCCCTCTCACGCAGCAGTTCGAACAGATCACCGTGGTCGGGGACCCAGGCCGGCACGACGTCGAGCCAGGAGTGGTCGTCGAGCGGGTCACGACGCAGCGCGTCGAAGGACAGCCGTCCGGCGGGCTGCTCCGTCCCGTCGAACAGCGACGCCTGCCAGGCCACCTGCGGTGCGCCGTGCCGCGTCATACCGGCACCGTCACTCCGGGTCGCTGACGTCACCGACGCGGGCCTGGAGCACCGTGAGGGCGGCGTCCGCGTCGACCGCCGGGCCGGGGGTGTCATCGGTCTGCATGGGCGCAGTCTGCCCCGGTGCGCACGGAAGCAGAACCAGGCGCAGACTGTTGTCCGAGACGGCGCGCCCGCTGACCGGCAGCGGGCTCGCCACGGGCAGGAGGCGCACGTGCGACAGCGGCGCCGGTCCCCTGAGGTCACCGTCGTCACGGCGGCCCGGCTGAGCCATACCGACGACATCACCCTGCGCCAGCGTCGTTACGTCCTCACGCAGAGCGTGCGGATCGCCTGCGTCGTGCTGGCCACGATGCTGCCCGTGCCCCTGGTCTGGAAGGGGGTGCTGATCCTGGGCGCCATCGGGTTGCCCTGGTTCGGCGTCGTGATGGCGAACGCCGGACCGACCGTCAGCCGCCGCAGGAGGACGGCCATGGTGGAGCGCCCCGCCGAGCAGCCGATGCGCCTCGCCCTCGAGCCCGGCCGGGTCATCGACCAGGACTGAGCCCTCGGTGACCGGCCGCTGGCAGGTGCGCGCGCCGTTTCTCGTGGAGGTTTCAGCGCCTGGCGGCCTTCGCAGCCGCCTTGACCGACTGCTTGTACGCCCGTACCTGCTGGAGCGACTCGGGTCCGGTCACGTCGGCCACCGACCTCAGCGCCCCGTCCTCGCCGTAGGCACCGGCGGCCTCGCGCCAGCCGGCCGGCTGGATGCCGAGCTGCTTGCCGAGCAGGGCCAGGAAGATCTGCGCCTTCTGCCGACCGAAGCCCGGCAACGCCTCCAGCCGGCGCAGCAGCTCGGCGCCGTCGGCGACCTCCTCCCACAGGGCCTCCGCCCGCCCGTCGTACTGCGCCACCAACACCCGGCACAGCTCCTGCAGCCGCGCGGCCATGGACCCCGGGAAGCGGTGCACCGCCGGTGTCTGAGCGACCAGTGCCGCGAACGCCTCCGGCTCCGCAGCCGCGATGGCTCCGGCGTCCAGCGCACCCATCCGCGAGCGCAGCACGTGGGGGCCGCGGAAGGCCTTCTCCATCGGAATCTGCTGGTCCAGAGCCATGCCAAGAAGGAGTGCGAGTGGGTCGCCGGTCAGCAGCGTGTTCGCCTCGTCGTCGTCGGTCAGCCACAGCGTCATGCCTACATCCTGGCCCACGCTCAGGCGGGTGCGTGGCGACGTAGCAGCCCGTACCGTGCGTTGCTGAGGTCAGCGGCGACGCTGCCGCTGCCGCTGCCGCTCGCCGCCGCCTGCCGGTGGCGGGGTGCCGCCGGTCGTGGATGTCAGGGTGCCGCCGCGGTGTCCGCGTGCCGTCGAGCCTGGAGCAAGATCTTCGGAACATCCACAGGACGCTGGCCGTGTGGATGTTCCGAAGATCTTGGACTCGTGTCGGCCTGGGGCCCGGCACGGCCAACGCGCCGGTAGCGGTTGCCGATCGCCCGACGTGCTGCTACGTCCAAGAGCCGCCAGTAGAAGCCGTGCGGTGCGGCCGCCGGGCTGATCGCCGGGCTGCTCGATCCATCTCGGTGCTACGCCTGTACGCGAAGCAGGCGGTGCTGGCACCGAGAACGTCGGGCACCGGGGCGGCGCCGGGCCGGGCCGGGCCGGGCCATCTTGGTGCCAGCGGCCCGCACAAGCGGGCGCTGCTGGCACCGAGAACTGTCGTGGCCGGGCCTCATAGGTGATGCTCCTACTGCACCCAGCGCGTGAGGTGGCTGCGGCGTCGTCACAGAGCCGGCAGTACCGCGCGTCCCGGCCCAGCCTCCGGCGTGATCAACGCCGGGGTTGCTCACTTCCGGTACGGCGGAAATGTGCGTGAAGACGGCGTTGATCACAGCACCGGCGACGCTCGCTGGCTTCAGGACGACTGCTGCACAAGTGCTGCCAGGGGCTAGAGGACGTAGCCGGCGATGAGCTGTCCGAGCTGCCGGATGTCGGCCCGCCCCTTGAACTCCAGGCGGACCTTCCCCAAGCCGCTGAACCACAGGTCCAACTCGGCATCCAGGTCGAGGGTGCCAGCAGTCTCGACACTGAAGGCCTGAACCTTCGAGTACGGCAGGCTGGTGAAGTCCTTTTTCTTGCCGGTCAGGCCCTGCACGTTGACGGCGATGAGGCGCTTGTCGGTGAAGACCACGTAGTCCCGCATCGCCTTGAACGCCTGCAGGATCACCTCGCCGGGAACGAGCAGCTCGGCGACACCGTCACCCACGTCCGCCGGACTCACCGGACTGAGCTTGACGAAGGAGCCGTTCGCGAAATCCATCATGCCGAGCACCGTAGAGCGGGGCACGTGCCCGACAGTGGTGCTGCCGCGGCGCTCGCCCGCCGGGCCAAGGCGGGAGCGGCCGGAGCCGGTCCCCGACAACAGTCTGATCGGAAAACGTCACTGATTTGACACGGAAGTGGGGCAGTGGCGCATGCTGTCTCCTGACCTCGCACGCGATGAGGGGCCGACCGCCCGCCCGAGCAGAGGATCCCGACATGGTGAAGCTGACCGACGACGCGGCACTGATGATCGAGCACATGGTGGAGAACGGGCAGCTGCCGCCCGGTGCCGGGCTGCGGATCGCCCAGCGCGACGATCACCCGGCCCTGGCGATGCGGCTGGCCGACGGTGCCGAGCCCGAGGACGTCACCGTGACCGGGCGGCAGGCTCGGCTGTTCCTGGCGCCGGTGGCCGAGGCGCGGTTGGTGGGCCAGACCCTGGATGCCCGCTCCAACGAGGCCGGCTCCGCCTTCTTCGTCCGACCCTGAACGACTTCACCGTCATCCAGGCCTGGGCCGCCGCGCCGGCCACCGGCGGCCGGCCGGTCCGGCTACTCGAGCGGTTGCACCGGCACGCGGTCGCGGCGCCGCGCCAGGGTGATCCCGCCGCTGGCCAGGCTCACCAGCAGCAGCGCCGCGATCTCCCGCGTCCCCAGCGCCTCCCCCAGCACGGCGAAGCCCGCCACGGCCGCGGCGGCCGGCTCCAGGCTCATCAGGATCCCGAAGACCCGGGTGGGAATCCGGCGCAGCGCTGAGAGTTCGAGGCCGTACGAGATCACCGACGACAGCAGGGCGACACCGAGAGCGGCCACCAGCAGCGAGGGCCGCTCCAGGACCACCGCCGCTCCGGAGGCGCCGAACGGCAGCACCAGTAGCGCGGCGAAGGCCAGCGCCACGGCGAGCCCGTCGGTCCCGGGCAACACCTGCCCGAGGCGCGCACTCGCCACGATGTATCCGGCCCAGAACAGCCCGGCGACGAAGGCGAGCAGCAGGCCCTGAAGCGGGGCACCCGTGGGATTGTCCAGCCCGAGCAGGGCGACGCCGCTGGCGGCCAGCACCGCCCAGAGCAGGTCCACCGCACGTCGGGTCTGCACCAGGGCGAGCAGCAGCGGGCCCAGAAACTCCACCGTCACGGCCACGCCGAGTGGGACCGTCCGGAGCGAGAGGTAGAAGACCAGGTTCATCCCCGCCATCGCGCCGCCGAGCAGCAGGGCTGCCGACCACGACGTCCGCGACCAGGAACGTACGGCTGGCCGGAGCACCGCGATCAGCAGCACGGCCGCCAGCGTGAGCCGCAGCAGCGTGGCGCCCGCTGCGCCGACGTCGTCGAACAGGGTTTTGGCCAGCGAACTGCCGGCCTGCACCGAGACGATCGCCGCCAGGACCAGCAGCGGGGCCGGCACGCGATCGGAGGGGGCCGGCACGGACGCGGACGCTAGCAACGCCGACAGGAGGACCGGCGGCCGCGGACCGGACATGCCGGGATGTTCTGGATGCTGGGCGTACGCGCTCACGCAGAGGGCACATGACCAGCACGGAATGTCATCAACACGAAGGGATCCGCCATGATCGTGCTCGGTCTCATCCTCCTGCTCCTCGGCGTGCTCGTGGGCCCGTCGATCCTGACCACCCTCGGCATCGTGCTGCTGGTCGTCGGCCTGATCGTCAACCTGGTACCGCTGGGCGGCACCCGCCGCCGGGTGTTCTGACCCGCACCACCCGCACCACCCGCACCACCCGCACCACTGCGCGACCGCACCACCCGTACCACCTGCGCCGCCGTCGGCTTCTCGCTGCGGCGGCGCAGGCGCTTCTCAACAAGACGAACGTACGGTTTGAGCTAAGCTCGCGTCGTGCCCAAGGTGACCGACGACCGGCTGGCCGCGCGACGCGGCGAGATCCTGGCCGGGGCGCGGCGGGCCTTCGCCCGGCACGGCTACGAGGGCGTCACGGTCAAGGTGCTCGAGGCCGAGACGGGGCTGTCCCGCGGAGCGATCTTCCACCACTACCCCTCCAAGGAGGCGCTGTTCCTCGCGCTGGCCGAGGACGACGCCGCCCGTACCGCTCAGGTCGTGGCCGAGTCCGGGCTGGTGCAGGTGATGCGCGACCTCGACAACAAGGACGCCGGCTGGCTCGGCGTGCAGCTCGAGGTCCGCCGGCGGGTGCGTACCGACCCTGCCTTCGCGGCGTCCTGGTCCGCACGCCAGGACGCGATCACCCGCGCCACCGCCCAGCGTCTGGAGCGCCAGCGCGGTGCCGGCGTGGTGCGCAGCGACGTGCCGGTCCCCCTGCTGGTCGACTTCCTCCGGCTCGTCTTCGACGGCCTGGTCAGCAGCCTGGCCACCGGCATGCCCAGCGAGCACCTCGAGGGCGTTCTCGACCTGGTCGAGGACGCCGTGCGCACCCCCCGCTAACTTGACCGACAACGACTGAAGGAGCAGCACATGGCCAGCCAGGACAGCTTCGGTGCGCGCAGCCGGCTGGAGGTGGGCGGGAACTCCTACGAGATCTTCCGGCTCGACGCGGTGGAGGGCTCCGCGGACCTCCCGTACAGCCTGAAGGTGCTGCTGGAGAACCTCCTGCGCACCGAGGACGGCGCCAACACCACCGCCGACTCGATCCGGGCCGTCGCGCAGTGGGATCCGGCCGCCGAACCGGACACCGAGATCCAGTACACGCCGGCCCGCGTCCTCATGCAGGACTTCACCGGCGTCCCCTGCATCGTCGATCTGGCCACCATGCGTGAGGCCATGGCCGACCTCGGCGGCGACCCGAAGAAGATCAACCCGCTGGCGCCGGCCGAGCTGGTCATCGACCACTCGGTGATCGCCGACTTCTTCGCCCGGCCCGACGCGCTCGAACTCAACGGCGCGCTGGAGTACGAGCGCAACCGGGAGCGCTACGAGTTCCTGAAGTGGGGCCAGACCGCCTTCGAGGACTTCAAGGTCGTCCCCCCGGAGACCGGCATCGTGCACCAGGTGAACCTCGAGCGGCTGGCCACGGTCGTCTTCACAAGGACCGTCGACGGCCGTCTGCAGGCCTATCCGGACACCCTCGTCGGCACCGACTCGCACACGACGATGATCAACGGCCTGGGGGTGCTCGGCTGGGGCGTCGGCGGCATCGAGGCCGAGGCCGCGATGCTCGGGCAGCCGGTGTCGATGCTCATCCCGCGCGTGGTCGGCTTCAAGCTCTCCGGTGAGCTGCCGGCGGGCGCGACGGCCACCGATCTCGTGCTGACGGTCACCGAGATGCTGCGCAAGCAGGGCGTCGTCGGCGCGTTCGTCGAGTTCTACGGCCCCGGTGTCTCCAACGTCCCGCTCGCCGACCGCGCCACCATCGGCAACATGAGTCCGGAGTACGGCTCGACCTGCGCGATCTTCCCGGTCGACGCCGAGACGCTGGCCTACCTGCGCCTGACCGGTCGCCCGGCGGAGACCGTGGACCTGGTCGAGGCGTACGCCAAGGAGCAGGGACTCTGGCACGACCCGGCCGCCGAGCCGCGCTTCTCCGAGACCCTCGAGCTGGACCTGTCGACCATCGTGCCGAGCCTGGCCGGCCCGAAGCGCCCGCAGGACCGCGTGCCGCTGACCTCCGCGAAGGCGATGTTCCGCACCGCACTCGCCGACTACACGACGACGGCGCCGGTCGAGCAGGGCCGCACGCCGGGGGTGCCACCGGTGGCCACCGCGGCCGTGTCCGGCACCGGCGTCGACGAGGCCAGCGCCGAGTCCTTCCCTGCCTCGGACCCGGCCTCCACGACGCACGAGGCACCCGGGGACAAGCCGGCGACGGTCGCCACCGGTGACGTCAGCCGGCGGCCCTCAAACCCGGTGGCGGCGACCCTCGCCTCCGGCGACGCCGTCACCATCGACCACGGCCATGTCGCCATCGCGGCCATCACCAGCTGCACCAACACCAGCAACCCGTACGTCATGGTCGGCGCCGGCCTGCTGGCAAAGAACGCCGTGGAGAAGGGCCTGTCGACCAAGCCGTGGGTCAAGACGACCCTCGCGCCCGGCTCGAAGGTGGTCACCGACTACTACGAGCGGGCCGGTCTCAACCCCTATCTCGACAAGCTGGGGTTCGCCACCGTCGGCTACGGCTGCACCACCTGCATCGGCAACAGCGGCCCGCTGCCCGAGGAGGTCAGCGCCGCGGTGAACGAGGGCGACCTGGCGGTGGTGTCGGTGCTGTCCGGTAACCGCAACTTCGAGGGACGCATCAATCCCGACATCAAGATGAACTACCTGGCGTCACCGCCGCTGGTCGTCGCCTACGCACTGGCCGGCTCGATGGACGTGGACCTCACCACCGAGCCCCTCGGCCAGGACGCCGACGGCAACGACGTGTTCCTCGCCGACATCTGGCCCTCGCCACAGGAGGTCGCCTCGGTCGTCGGCGAGGCCATCACCAGCCAGATGTATGCCGCGTCCTACTCCGACGTCTTCGCCGGCACCGAGCGGTGGAAGGCGATCGAGGTGCCGGCCGGCGACGCCTTCGCCTGGGACCCGCAGTCGACCTACGTGCGCAAGCCCCCGTACTTCGACGGCATGGAGCGGGAGCCGAAGCCGCTGACCGACATCACCGGCGCCAAGGTGCTGGCCGTGCTCGGCGACTCGGTCACGACCGACCACATCAGCCCGGCGGGGAACATCCGTGGGGACTCCCCGGCCGGCAGGTACCTGCAGGACAGCGGCGTCGCGCCCAAGGACTTCAACAGCTACGGCTCACGCCGCGGCAACCACGAGGTGATGATCCGCGGCACCTTCGCCAACATCCGACTGCGCAACCAGCTGGCCCCGGGCACGGAGGGCGGCTTCACCGTCAAGGACGGCCAGCAGACCACGATCTACGAGGCTTCCCAGGCCTACCAGGCGGAGGGCACGCCGCTGGTCATCCTGGCGGGCAAGGAGTACGGCAGCGGCTCGAGTCGCGACTGGGCAGCCAAGGGAACCGCCCTGCTGGGCGTGCGGGCCGTCCTTGCCGAGTCCTACGAGCGGATCCACCGCAGCAACCTCATCGGGATGGGCGTGCTGCCGCTGCAGTACTCCCCCGGCGAGAGCGCGACGTCACTCGGCCTGACCGGAGCCGAGACGTTCACCATCGAGGGGATCGCGGACACCGACTCGATCCCGCGCGAGCTGACCGTCCGGGCCGATGACAGGACCTTCACGGTCACGGTCCGGATCGACACCCCCGGTGAACAGGGCTACTACCGGCACGGCGGGATCATGCCGTACGTCCTGCGCTCGCTGCTCTAGCCCCCCGGCTCGGGGCTGCGGAAGCGCATCTTTCGGCCGGACAGGCCCTCGCCGGGCGCAAGAGGGGCGATACTGGTCCTGCCACACCCGCGACGGCGGTGGAGCGTCGTGCCCGTCCCGATCGTGGACCGTCAGCCACGGTGCTCGCTCCGGCGGGCCGGCACCGCACGACCGCGCTCGCCCGGCCACCCCGATGGACGAAGGACGCCTCTGTGACCCCGCCCCGCACCGCCCGCGTCGACGTGGACGACAACGCCCTCGACCCCGCACCCTCCGCCGGTGTGCGCGCGGAGCCGACCGCGAAGAAGGCCTCCAGGAAGGCGCCCGGAAAGAAGGCCGAAGTGCCCGCACAGGGTGCACCGGCCGGTACGGCCGCCGACGAGCCCGATCTCGCGGACCTCGACGAGGACATCGACCCGGCCGAGCTCGTGTCGGATGCCGACCCGATCGAGGGCGCCGTGCTGGACGGAGCCGTCGTCGCCGCGGCCGACCCAGCGTTGGCCGCCGCCGCGGCCACCCCGGCCGTCGCCGAGGACGACGAGGACGACGAGGACGACGACACGCCCAAGCCCCCGTCGGACGACGACGACGAGGACGAGGACGACAAGAAGCCGCTGGCCGCCGAGGGTGAGGTCGGCATCTCGACCGACCTCGTGCGGGCCTACCTCAAGGAGATCGGCAAGGTCCCGCTGCTGACCGCCGAGATGGAGGTGGATCTGGCCCAGCGGATCGAGGCGGGCCTGTTCGCTGCGGAGAAGATCCGGCAGGCCGACTCGGGTGAGGCGCCCAAGCTGTCCGCTGCCCTGCGCCGTGACCTGGACTGGCTGGTCCTGGACGGCGGGAAAGCCAAGCGGCACCTGCTCGAGGCCAACCTGCGCCTGGTCGTCTCGATCGCCAAGCGCTATCTCGGCCGCGGCATGCTCTTCCTCGACCTGATCCAGGAGGGCAACCTCGGTCTGATCCGCGCCGTCGAGAAGTTCGACTACACCAAGGGCTACAAGTTCTCGACCTACGCGACCTGGTGGATCCGGCAGGCGATCACCCGGGCGATGGCCGACCAGGCGCGCACGATCCGTATCCCGGTACACATGGTGGAGCAGATCAACAAGCTGACCCGGGTGCAGCGCGAGATGCTTCAGGAGCTCGGCCGTGAGCCCACCCCAGAGGAGCTCGCGAAGGAGCTCGACATGAGCCCGGAGAAGGTCGTGGAGATCCAGGGCTACGCCCGTGAGCCGGTGAGCCTCGAGACCACCATCGGCGACGACCAGGACTCCTCGCTGGGCGACTTCATCGAGGATGCCGACGCGCCCGTGGCCGCCGAGGTGGTGTCGTACGGTCTGATGCAGGAGCAGCTCGGCGAGGTGTTGCGGACCCTGACCGACCGGGAGGCCGCCGTCGTCAAGATGCGCTTCGGCCTGGTGGACGGCCAGCCGCGCACCCTGGACGAGATCGGGCGCGAGTTCGGGCTGACCCGCGAGCGGATCCGCCAGATCGAGAGCAAGACGTTGTCCAAGCTGCGCCACCCCTCGCGATCGCAGAAGCTCCGCGACTACCTGGACTGATGCAGCCGGTCCCGCCGGAGGAGTTCGAGGGCTACGTCGCCGACGCGCTCGACGGCCTGCCACCGGAACTGGCCCGGTGCTTCGACAACGTGGTGGTCGTCGTCGAGGACGAGGCCGAAGGCGACCCGGACCTGCTGGGCCTCTACGAAGGCGTCGCACTGACCGCACGCGAGCACTACTCGGGGGCGCTGCCGGACCGGATCAGCGTCTACCGGATCCCGCTGTGCCTGCTGGCCGAGGACCTCGAGCACCTGCTCGAGGAGATCCAGGTGACCGTGGTGCACGAATTCGCGCACCACGTCGGGATCGACGACGACCGCCTGCACGAGCTCGGCTGGGACTAGCGTCGGCAACAGGCCTGGATAGGACCGGCTCCTGCGGGTAGTCCTGTGAGCGACCTCACCCGGAGAGGCCTACCGGAATCCTCTCCGGCGCGGGATCGTTGGACCCTGCACGTGGCCAACCATGGGCGCTCGACCGCCCGGGACGCTCAACCGTTTCCGCTCGGTGCTCGTGCGCTTGGCGCGGCGTGAGACTGTTCTGTCCACTGCGCCACCGCCCCGAGAGCTCAGGAGATCGCATGTCCGCCCCCGCACGTCCCGCCGACGTCGTCGAGACGTTGGTCGCGCGCTCGACGGCCGAGGGACCACTGTCCCTCGCGCAGCTGCGCTCGGCCTTCGAGGCCGCCGGCATCGGTCCGGCCGAGGCGCGCGCGGTCCTGCGCTCACTGTCCGAGCAAGGGGCGGTGCTCGAGGCCGTTCCCGGCGCCGCGGAACGTCCAGCGGCCCGTACTCGTCGTACGTCGAAGGCGTCGGGGGCCCGGCCGGTCCAGCGGGCCGTCGGACCTCAGGAGAAGCGTCCCGCCGGACGCACCGTTACCACCGCACCGGCTGATCAGTCCGGAGAGGACACGCACGTGCTGACCGAGACCGTCCCGAGCCAGGCCGCCCCCGAGGGCGCTCCGGCCATCGCCGCCAAGGCGGCCAAGCCGGCCAAGCCGGCCAAGCAGAGCAAGGCGGAGGCCGAGGCTGCCGTCGCCGAGGCCGCGCTGCCCGAGGGTGACACCGTGTTCGCGGAGCCGGCCACCGCGCCGGCCACCGTCGCCGAGGAGGACAAGCCACTGGCGCTGGACGAGCCGCCGCCCGGGATCGACCTGGTCAAGGCCTACCTGCGCGAGATCGGCCGGGTCGCCCTGCTGACCGCGGAGCTGGAGGTCGACCTGGCCAAGCGGATCGAGGCGGGCCTGTTCGCCACCGAGAAGCTGCGCCAGCACCGGGCCGGCGAAACCAAGATCGCGGCCGCCATGCGCCGCGACCTGGGCGAGATCGAGAAGGACGGCGAGATCGCCAAGCGCCACCTGCTCGAGGCGAACCTGCGCCTGGTCGTCTCGCTGGCCAAGCGCTATCAGGGCCGCGGGCTGGACCTGCTCGACCTCGTGCAGGAGGGCAACCTGGGCCTCGTGCGCGCGGTGGAGAAGTTCGACTACGCCAAGGGCTACAAGTTCTCCACCTACGCCACCTGGTGGATCCGGCAGGCACTGCAGCGTGCGCTGGCCGACCAGGGCCGCACCATCCGGGTGCCGGTCCACATGGCCGAGCTGATCACCAAGGTGACCCGCACCCGCCGTGACCTCACCCAGAGCCTGGGCCGCGAGCCCACCTCCGAGGAGATCGGCGAGCCGCTCGCGATGACCGCCGAGAAGGTCGAGGAGATCCTGCGACACGGCCGCGACACCCTGTCGCTGCAGGCGCCGGTCGGCGACGACGAGGCCGTCCTCGGTGACTTCATCCACGACGTCGACTCGATCGACCCGCAGGCGGCCGTCGAGACGCAGATGCTGCACGGCCAGCTGTCCGAGGTCCTGGACTCGCTGCCCGAGCGCTCCGCGATCGTCATGCGGATGCGCTTCGGCCTCGACGACGGCCGCCCGCGCACGCTGGACGAGGTCGGCCGGCACCTGGGCCTGACCCGCGAGCGGATCCGTCAGATCGAGCGCGACACCCTCGCCGAGATCCGCGCCGGCGGCCGCGCGGATGCGCTACGCGAGTACGTCGCGTAGTTCCTGACCGGAACGGCATGGGGAGCACCCTGCGGCACCCGGTCCCGGGAGTCGTCACCCATCGCTGGCCGCGCCCGGCGGACACCTTCCGGCCCGACATCGAGGGGCTGCGGGCCGTCGCGGTGCTGCTGGTCGTGGCCAGCCATGCGCTGGGCGCCCCCACCGGCGGTTACGTCGGCGTGGACGTGTTCTTCGTCGTCTCCGGCTTCCTGATCACCGGGCTACTGCTGCGCGAGCACGCCCACAGGGGCCGCATCAGCCTGCGCGACTTCTACGCCCGCCGCGTACGGCGGCTGCTCCCGGCGGCGGTCCTGGTCCTGGCCGTGACCAACCTGGCGGCCTACCTGCTGTTCGCCGGCGAGCGGGCCGGCCAGGCCGTCCGCGATTCGCTGTGGTCGCTGGGCTTCCTGGCCAATGTCCGCTTCACGACGATCGGCACCGATTACTTCGACGACACCCGGCCGCCCTCGCCGGTGCAGCACTACTGGTCGCTGGCGGTCGAGGAGCAGTTCTACGTCGTCTGGCCGCTGCTGCTGCTGGCCGCGCTGTGGCTCGCCGGGCGACGCGGCGCCGGCGCGGTACTCGTGCTCGCCACGGCGGCCTCGTTCGCCTGGTCGGTGCACCTGACCGCCGCCGATGCCACCGTCGCCTACTTCGCCACGCCGGCGCGTGCGTGGGAGCTCGGGGTGGGCGCGCTGCTGGCCCTGGGAGCACAGTCGGGGGTGGTCCAGCGGCTGCCGCTGCGGTTCGCCGTCGGCCTCGGCTGGCTGGGGCTGTACGGCATCGTGCTGTCGGCGGTCCTGTTCACCGAGCGCACGCCCTTCCCCGGCCTCGCCGCCGTACTGCCGGTGCTGTCGACCGCCCTGGTCCTGCAGGCCGGCGAGGCGGGCGCCGCCGACCGGAACCGGGTGCTGGTCAACCCGGTCAGTCGCTACCTGGGACGCCTGTCCTACTCGCTCTACCTCTGGCACTGGCCGGTGCTGGTGATCGGCGTGGCGGTGCTGCCGGCGAGCCTGGGCGTGGTCGTCCCGCTGGTCGCCACGTTCATCCTCGCCGCGCTGTGCCACCACCTGGTGGAGGAGCCGGTCCGCCGCTCCTCCTGGCTCGCCCGCCGACCGGCGCCGCGCAGCCTGCCCAAGGGCAGCGGCCGGCGGGCGGCGGTGGCGCTGAGCGCGACGGCAGCGCTGCTCGGTGGCGGCTTCGTGCTGCCGGCGGTGGCGCTGCACCGGGACGCGCCGATGCCGCAAGCCGCGCCACCCGCCCCGGCCGATCCGGACGGCTCGTCGGCCGACCCGGACGCGCTGGCGGAGCGGATCCGCGGCTCGCTCGCGCCGGCGTCCTGGCCGCTGCTGGACCCATCGCTCGAGCGGATCAGCCTGGCGGGCGCTCCGGAGTGGGTGACCGACCGATGCGACAACGTCAACTCAGGTAACCTGGAACGCTGCCGCTACGGCCCGGTCACGGCCAGCCGGACCGCCGCGCTGGTGGGCGACTCGATGGCGATCAGCTGGCTGCCGGCCCTGCGCGACGCGCTCGAGCCGCTCGGCTTCCGCATCCACGTCCTGACCCGCAACCAGTGCCCGGCGCCGGCGGTGATGTTCTACCGGAATCGACCGGAGGAGCCGTTCACCGAGTGCGCCGAGCACAAGGACTGGGTGGTCGAGCAGGTCCGCACCCTGCAGCCGGAGCTGGTGGTCGTGGCGAACTCCCTCACCCTGGTCGACAAGCAGGTCGACGAGCCGGCCGGGGAGGCCCGCTACGAGCGCTGGGGGGACGGCATGGCCGTCACGCTTCGCACCCTGAGCGCCGAGGCCGACCGGGTCGTCCTGCTCGGGGCCCCGCCGCGGTCGGGCAACCTGCAGGAATGCGTGACGCGGCTGTCCGACCCGGTCGACTGCACCGAGCCGGTGCCCGCGCAGTGGCGCGCCGTGAGCGCCGCGGAGCAGCAGGCGGCCCACCGGGTCGGCGCCACGTACGTCGATCCGGAGCCCTGGTTCTGCGTCGACGGCCGCTGTCCCGCCGTCGTCGGCCGGACGCCGGTCTACACCGACGGGCGGCACCTCACGCACGCCTACGCCCGTCGACTGGCCCCGCTGATCGCTTCGGCCCTGAAGGTGACGGAGCAGCGCTGACGGGGCATCCCGGGCCCATGCAGCCAGTAGTCCACGCCGCCCGCCCGTTGGAGCCGACACCCGGCGCTCCCCAGCCCGACGCCGTACCGCCGCTCGACCCGGACACGCCGGTCCCCGACGATCCGGGGCCGCTGCAGGAGCCGGACGTCCTGCCGCCCCCGCCGCTCGAGCCGACGCCCGAGGTCGTACCGGCCGGGGAGCCGGAGCCGGAGCCGGTCTAGATTCGCCAGCAACCGCTCCCGCTCCGAAAGGCGCCGCCGTGCCCGAGAACGCGTCCCGCCAGAACACCACCTTCCCCAGCGGTACCGGTCAGGCGCACGGCTACCTCGTGCTGCCCGAGGCCAGCTCCGGCCCCGGCGTCGTGGTGATCCAGGAGTGGTGGGGCCTGACCGACCACATCGCGGACGTGGCGGACCGGCTGGCAGCCGAAGGTTTCGTGGCGCTGGCACCCGACCTGTACGGCGGCCGGACCACCCACGATGCCGACGAGGCTGGCGAGCTGATGACGACCCTGCCGGTCGAACAGGCCGCCGGCGAGCTCGCCGGTGCGGTCGACTTCCTGCTCGGCCACGAGGCCGTCACGAGCAGCACCGTCGGTGCCGTCGGGTTCTGCATGGGCGGCGGCTTCGTGCTGCTGCTGGCCGCGCAGCAGGGGGAGAAGGTCAGCGCCGCCGTCCCCTTCTACGGCGTGGGACCGGCGGTCCCGGCCACCTTCACCGGCCTCACGGCGGCGGTGCAGGGGCACTACGGCCTGCGGGACGACTTCTACCCGGCCGGCGACGCCCGCGCGCAGGAGACCCAGATCCGCGAGGAGTCGGGCGCCGACGTGGAGTTCCACTTCTACGACGCCGGACACGCCTTCCACAACGACACCGACCGGCTCGGCACCTACTCCCCCGACGACGCCGCCCTGGCCTGGTCCCGCACCGTCGACTTCCTGCGTACGAACGTCGTCGTCCAGGGGTAGTCGGCGGCACCGGCCGGCGACGGGCGGCTAAGCCGGCGGCACGCGCAGCGCGAGCAGCGCAATGTCGTCGCGCTGCGCCACGGCCGCGGCCCGGTGCACCCGCTCGACGACCGCGTCGGCCGTCAGTCCGCGGCAGCCGCGCAGCACCTGCTCGACACCTTCCTGCTGCAGCCCGCGGCTACGCCCGGAGTCGTGCACCCCATCGGTGACGAGCAGCATCGTGTCGCCCGCGGACAGCCACACGCTGCAGTCCGGCGCATCGACCGCCGGCAGCACGCCGAGCAGTGCTCCCGGGCGGCCGACCTCCTCGACGGTGCCGTCGGCGCGCAGCAGTGTCGGCAGGGGATGGCCCGCGCTGGCGAAGGCGATCTCGACGCCGTCCCGGACCGGCTGTGCGCGCGCGTAGAGCGCCGTCACGAACGCCGGCTCCACCGCGCCGCCGCACTCGGCGAGCAGGGCCTGGTTCACGGCGTCCAGGACTGAGCTTGCCCCGGACTCGTGCACGGCGGCGCCGCGCAGGCTGTACCGCGCGCAGCTGGTGCGCCCGGCGGCCTGCGGACCCTTGCCGCAGACGTCCCCGATGACAAACCCCCAGGCGCGGTCGTCCACCGGGAAGACGTCGTAGAAGTCGCCGCCGACCTCGAAGCGGTGGGCGGGCTGGTAGCGGGCGCCCAGTTCGAGGAAAGGCACGCGAGGCAGGGACGGCGGCAGGAGGCTGGCCTGCAGCGCGGCGGCCAGTTGCTCGACGTCGTGCAGCCGGCGCTCGGCGGCGCCGACCGCCTGCCGGGCGCTCAGGCGCAGCTCGAGTTCGTCCATCACCGTGGCCGCGAGATGCTGGAGCATCTCGGTCTCGGCGTCGGTGACCTGCCTGGGCAACCGGTCGATGACGCAGAGCGTGCCGAGGTTGTAGCCGTCGGACGTCGTGAGCGGCACACCGGCGTAGAAGCGCAGCCCGACTGCACCGCTGACCAGGCTGTTGACGAGCGTGCGCGGGTCGGACACCGCGTCGGTGACGATCCACGGCTCCGACCCCAGGATGGCCGACGCGCACAGCCCCGGCTCACGCGCCACCTGCGTGGCGTCGAGGCCGTGGTGGCTCTTGAACCAGATCCGATCGGTGTCGACGACGCTGACGATGGCGATCGGGACGTCGAACAGGTGCGCCGCGACGGCCGCAATCCGGTCGAAGGCGCCGTCGGGCGGGGTGTCGAGGACGTCGTAGCGACGGACGGCCGCAAGCCGCAACGCCTCGTCCCGCGGCATGAACGGTGTCGTGCTCATTCCTAGTCCGCACGCACCCAGGCGGTGGTCGACTTCTTCCGCCGGGCGGTGGGCGTTCCGGCCGACGGCTCCGGGGCGGAGCCGGCGACCGAGCCACCGGCCTGGGACAGCCACTGCTTCTGGGTCACCAACGCCGCCTCGAGCTCCTCGGTCGGCCGGCCGGCGGCACGGGCCTTGTCCAGCTTGCCCTCGAGCTCGACGACTTTCTCACGCAGCCTGACGGCGAACGGCGACTCGTCGGACGCGCGGAACCGCTGCTCCCCCGCGCCGCGGATCTTCTCCTCGACCGCGCCCATGCGATCCTCGAGGGAGCGCAGCACGTCGCGCGGGACCTTGCCGGCCGCCTCCCAGCGGTCCTGCAGAGTGCGCAGCCGGGCCTTGGCCTTGTCCAGACCCTGCGAGGGGTCGATCGTCTCGGCCTCGGCCAGGATCTCCTCCTTGACCTTCTGGTTGCCGCGCAGCTCCTCGTCCTGGACGGAGAAGTGGGCGTTGCGCGCGGTGAAGAAGGTGTCCTGGGCAGCCTTGAAGCGCCTCCACAGCTCGTCCTCGACCTCACGCGGCGCCCGGCCTGCGGCCTTCCAGTCGCTCATCAGCTGCTTGTAGCGGGCCGCCGTGGGTCCCCACTCGGTGGAGCCCGAGAGCGCCTCGGCCGCCTGGATCAGCTTCTCCTTGCGCTCCTGCGAGACCCCGCGCTGCTGCTCGAGCGCCGCGAAGTGCGTGGTGCGGCGCTCGGCGAAGCGCTTGCGCGCGGCGGCGACGCGCTGCCAGAGCTCGTCGTCGGCCTTGCGCTCGAGGTGGGGCAGGCGCTTCCAGTCGTCTCCGAGCGTGCGCAACCGCTCCCCGGCGGACTTCCACTCCGAGCTGCCGGCGAGCGTCTCCGCCTCCTCGGCCAGGGCGGCCTTGACCTCGGCGGCGCGGGCCCGGGCCTCGGCCTTCTTGGCCTTACCCGCCTCGACCGCGTCGGCGGTCTTCTCCAGCAGCGCGTCGACGCGTCGCTCGAGAGCCGCCAGGTCGCCGACCGCGGCGGCGGTCGGGATCGTGCCCTTGAGCCGCTCGGCGCTCTGAGCGACCTGCTGCGGGTCGCCTGCCCCGGTGCGCAGCCGCTGCTCGAGCAGCGCCACCTCGGTGGAGAGCACCTCGAAGCGCCGGGCGAAGTGCGCCAGCCCCTCCTCCGGCGTTCCCGCCTGCCAGGACCCGACCTCACGCTCGCCCTCGGTCGTTGCGACGAACACGGTGCCGTCCTCGGCCACCCGGCCCCACTCGCTCATGATGCTCGCTTCCGGTGTCGCGGAGCGCCGCACGGGCGCGCCTGTGCGCCCTGCTCCGGGCGCGGTACCCCACCATCCTCGCTGATGCGGCCGCCGGCCGTGGACGGGTGCTACGGAACCGGGCGTGTCGGTGCGGCGTGGCAGGGTCGCGGGGTGAGCACCCGGAACGCCGCCGAGCGGCACCTTCGCGCCCTCGCCGGCGCGTCGGCCGTCCTGCGCGAGGACCAGTGGACGGCGATCGAGGCACTGGTGTCCGGCCACCGCCGGGCATTGGTCGTGCAGCGCACCGGCTGGGGCAAGTCGGCGGTGTACTTCGTCGCCACCGCGCTGCTGCGGGCCTCCGGCGCGGGACCGACGGTCATCGTCAGCCCGTTGCTCGCGCTGATGCGCAACCAGATCGCGGCCGCGCAGCGGGCCGGTATCCGCGCGGTCACGGTCAACTCCAGCAACGTCGAGGACTGGGCGACGGTGTACGACGCTGTCGCGCGGGGCGAGATCGACGTCCTGCTGGTCAGCCCGGAGCGGCTGAACAACCCCGGCTTCCGCGACGCGGTGCTTCCCCGGCTCGCGGCCACCGCAGGACTGCTCGTCGTCGACGAGGCGCACTGCATCTCAGACTGGGGGCACGACTTCCGGCCCGACTACCGCCGCATCCGCACGCTGCTGGCGGAGCTGCCGGCCGGCACACCGGTGCTGGCGACGACGGCGACGGCCAACGCGCGCGTCGTCACCGACGTCGCCGAGCAGCTGGCGACCGGGAGCGGCGGCGGGACCGTCGTGCTGCGGGGCGCGCTCGATCGCGAGTCGCTGCACCTGTCGGTGCTGTCGCTGCCGGGCGCCGCGCACCGCTGGGCCTGGCTGGCCGACCATCTCGCCGACCTGCCGGGCAGCGGGATCGTCTACACCCTCACGGTCGCCGCCACCGACGAGCTGGCCTCCTTCCTGCGCGGCCGCGGCATCGCGGCATCGGCCTACTCCGGCCGCACCGACGACGCCGAGCGGCGGACCGCCGAGGACGACCTGCTGGCCAACCGGGTAAAGGTCCTGGTCGCCACCAGCGCCCTCGGGATGGGCTTCGACAAGCCCGATCTCGGGTTCGTCGTGCACCTCGGCGCGCCGCAGTCACCGATCGCCTATTACCAGCAGGTCGGCCGGGCCGGCCGCGGCGTCCGGCGCGCCGAGGTGGTGCTGCTGCCCGGCGCGGAGGACGAGGCCATCTGGCGCTACTTCGCCTCGCTCGGCTTCCCGTCCGAGGAGCAGGTCCGGCAGGTGCTCGGCGCGCTCGGCGACCGGCCGACGTCCACGCCGGCCCTCGAGGCGCACGTCGACCTGCGGCGTACCCGGCTCGAGACGATGCTCAAGGTCCTCGACGTCGACGGTGCGGTGCAGCGCGTCAGCGGAGGCTGGATCTCGACCGGCCGGGCGTGGACCTACGACGCCGACCGCTACGCGCGGGTCGCCGCGGACCGCGCGGCCGAGCAGCAGGCGATGCGCGACTACGCCTCGACGCCCGACTGCCGGATGCTCTTCCTGCGCCGGCAGCTGGACGACCCGGAGGTGCTCGACGGCACCGCCGCCCCCTGCGGGCGGTGCGACCGCTGCACCGGCCGGGCGCTGCCGGCGCAGGTGTCGCCGGAGTCGTTGTCCGCCGCGCAGGCCGCGCTCGGCCGGCCCGGTGTCGAGCTCGAGCCGCGCCGGATGTGGCCGACGGGACTGACCGAGGTGAAGGGCCGGATCCCGGCCGGGCAGCAGGCCGAGAGCGGGCGCGCGCTCGGCCGGCTGTCCGACGTCGGCTGGGGCGGCCGGCTACGCGTGGTCTTCTCGGCACCCGACACCGAGGTGCCGGACGACATCGTCGGAGCCGTCGTCGAGGTGCTGAAAGGGTGGGGCTGGCAGACCCGGCCGACCGGCGTGGTGGCGGTGCCGTCGCGGTCACGGCCGCTGCTGGTGGCGAGCCTCGCGGCCCGGGTCGCCGCCATCGGTCGGCTGCCGCTGCTCGGCACCCTCGACCGCGTCCGCGACACACCGACCGGCGCCGGCCACGCGAACAGCGCACAGCGGCTGCGGGCGGTCCGCGGAGCGTTCGCGGTGCCCACGGGGCTGGACCTGCCGCCCGGGCCGGTGCTGCTCGTCGACGACCGGACCGACAGCGGCTGGACGCTCACCGAGGCGACGCGGGTGCTGCGGGAGGCCGGGAGCGGCCCGGTGCTCCCGCTGGTGCTCGCCGTCGACGGGTGAGGTCGCGACAGGAGGGTAACACCGACCGGTCCTGGACGCGGCTCGCTGGTGCTGGACGCGGTCCGATCCGACCGCGCCGTACTGTCTGATCCATGACCTGGCACCCCCGACAGCTGGCCCAGCAGACCGGCCGCACCTTCGTCGTCACCGGCGCCAACAGCGGCCTCGGCCGCGAGGTGGCCCGCGACCTCGTCGCCCGCGGCGGCTCCGTGGTGCTGGCCGTGCGCGACGCCGACCGGGGCGAGCAGGCGCGGGCGAGCTTCACCGGACCGGGCACGGCCAGCGTGCTCGAGCTCGACCTGGCCGACCTCAGCTCCGTCGAGGCGT
Source organism: Mycobacteriales bacterium (assembly GCA_040902655.1). Lineage (NCBI taxonomy): Bacteria > Bacillati > Actinomycetota > Actinomycetes > Mycobacteriales > Mycobacteriales bacterium. The sequence continues at coordinate 14,427 of JBBDWV010000025.1, read as the reverse complement.
TCGCGAAGGCCCTCGCTGCCGAGCACGAGAGCCTGTCCGCGCTGGTCTGCAACGCCGGGATCATGGGCGGCCCGCTCGGGCTCACGGCACAGGGCCACGAGCGGCAGATGGGCATCAACCACCTGGGCCACGCGGCACTGGTCAGCGCCCTGTGGCCGTTGCTGCACACCGCCGGCGGCCGGGTGGTGCTGGTCTCCAGCATCGCCGCCCGGGCCGGCCGGTTGTCCGCGACGACAACGACCCAACAGCTCGTGGCGCCCTCGCCGTACGTCGGTCAACAGGTCTACAGCAACACCAAACAGGCCAACCTGCTGTTCGCGCAGGAGCTGCACCGCCGGGCCGGCGCTGCCGGCTCCCCGGTCAGCGCCGTCGCCTGTCATCCGGGGGTCAGCGACACCGAGCTGTTCACCCGCCAGCTGCGCGAGCGGCGGCTGGGTGTTCTCGTACCTGCCGCCAAGGTCGCGATGAAGGTCGCGCTCCAGTCCGCCGCCGCCGGTGCGCTGCCGACGCTGCGGGCGCTGGACCACAGCACCCCCAGTGGCGCCTTCGTCGGGCCCGCCGCCCTCGGGCAGGTCCGCGGCCGGCCGGAGCTGCTCGACGTCTACCGCACCGGGCGCGATCCCGCGGTCGCCGCCCGGCTGTGGGAGCTGACCGAGCAGATCCTGGACCGGCCGCTGCCGGTCTGACAGCGGGCCGCCCGGGCTCCCCCGACCGGATCGACCTGCTCGTGCCGCGCTGGAATCTCCGTCCAGCGCTGCTTGTTGGCACAAGCATGAGAGTCGAGATCTGGTCCGACGTCGTCTGTCCCTGGTGCTACATCGGCAAGCGCCGCTTCGAGCAGGCGCTGGCCGCCTTCCCCCACCGGGACGAGGTGGAGGTCGTCTGGCGCGCCTTCGAGTTGGACGGCCAGGCTCCGCCCGAGCGGGTCGGCGACTACGCGGAGATGCTGGCCGCGAAGTACGGCTGCTCCGTCGAGCACGGCCAGGAGATGATCGACACGATGACGGCCAACGCCGCCCAGGAGGGGCTGGACTTCCGCTTCGACCGCGCCCGGGTCGGCAACACCTTCGACGCGCACCGGCTGCTGCACCTGGCCGCCGAGCGCGGTCTGCAGGACGCGGTCAAGGAGCGCCTGCTGCTCGCCACCTTCACCGAGGGCGAGCCGATCGGCGACGCGGAGACGCTGGTCCGCCTGGTCGCCGAGGCCGGGCTGGACGCCGACGAGGCACGGGCCGTGCTGGCCGACGGCCGCTACGCCGACGAGGTGCGCGCCGACGAGCGCGACGCGCAGCGCTTCGGCATCAGCGGGGTCCCGTTCTTCGTCGTCGACCGGACCTACGGCGTCTCCGGCGCCCAACCCGCCGACGTCCTGCGCGCCCTGCTCGACAAGGCGTGGGAGGAGAGCCGCCCGGTGCAGCTGGTCACCACCGGCGCCGCGGGTCCGGGCTGCGACGGCGACTCCTGCGCCGTCTGACCTGACCGTCCCGCGGGCACGGATGCTCCCGTGACCGCTCTGCCCATCTCCCGGCTGCGGCGCACGACCAGCCTGCTGTCCCTTCCGGCCGGCGCCGCCGGGCTGGCCGTCGAGGGCGTCGTACGACGGGCCGCCGGCCAGGACCCCGCGGCCGTGGCTGCCGGGCTGCGGGAGCGCAACGCCGCCCGTACCGCCCGGGTCCTCGGCGACCTCAAGGGCGGCGCGCTCAAGGCGGGGCAGCTGCTGTCCACGGTGGAGGCGCTGTTTCCCCAGGACCCCGAGGCGACCTGGCGCGAGACGCTCGGCGCCCTGCAGGACCGCAACGCCGCGCTGCCCTTCCGCGAGGTGGAGCCGGTCCTGCGCGGCGAGCTGGGACCGCAGTGGCGCTCGCTGTTCAGCGGTTTCGACCAGGCCGCTGTCGCAGCCGCCTCGATCGGACAGGTCCACCGGGCGGTGTGGGCCGACGGCCGGGACGTTGCCGTGAAGGTGCAGTACCCCGGCGTGCGGGAGGCGCTGGCCGCCGATGTCCGTTCCCTCTCGCTGGTCTCCCGGGCGGCCGCTCTGGTGGCCCGCGGGCTGGTGCTGCCTCCCCTGATGCGCGAGCTGCGCGACCGGCTCGTCGAGGAGCTGGACTACGAACACGAGGGTCGTACGCAGACCCGCTTCGCGTTGGCCTTCGCCGACGACCCGGAGCTGTGCGTGCCGACGGTCCTGCGCGCCACTCCCCGGGTGCTCGTCATGGACTGGCTCGACGGCGCGCCGCTCTCGGCGGTCGCGCGCAGCGGCGACCAGGGCGAGCGCGACCACGTCGCCGCGCTCTACCAACGCTTCCTGGTGTCGGGGCCCGAGCGGGCCGGGTTGCTGCACACCGATCCGCACCCGGGCAACTTCCTGCGGCTGCCCGACGGCCGCCTCGGTGTCCTTGACTTCGGGTCCTCGCTGGAGCTGCCCGGCGGTATGCCGGCGACCTTCGGCCGGCTGCTGGCGGCGCTGCTCGGCGACGACGGTGACGAGGTGCTGCACCGGCTGCGCGAGGAGGGCTTCGTGCGGCCCGGCGTCCACGTGGAGGTGGACAAGCTGGTGGACTACATGGCGCCGTTCTCGGTGCCGGCGCGGCACGAGCAGTTCCGGTTCAGCCGGGACTGGCTGAGGAGCGAGTTCGGCCGGGTCAACGACCCGCGCAACCCGGACTTCGCCGTGGCGCTGAAGCTGGACCTGCCTGCCGAGCACCTGTTCACCCACCGGGTGTGGCTCGGCATGGTCGGCGTGCTCTGCCAGCTCGAGGCGACCGTCCCGGTACGCACGGTGCTGCAGCGGTGGCTGCCGGGCTTCGGGGAGGGGGGCCTCGGTTAGCGTCACGGCGTGCGCCTGCCTCTGTTCGGCCCCTCCGACCTGCTGGACGCCGCCCGGGACCTGGCTGCCGCCGGTGCGGCCCTGGGGCGGGCCGCGACCGGCGCCATCGCGCTGGTCCCCCGGCTCGAACACGCTCTCGACCGGGTCGAGGTGCTGCTCGACCGGGCCGACGTGGCCGTGACACGGATCGAGGCGACGGCGACGGACGCCGATGCCACCGTCGCCTCGGCGCTGCCGCTGCTCGCGCAGGTCGCGCTGCTCGTCGAGGGGCTGGTACCGGTCCTCGACAGCGCCCACACCTCCGCCCAGCGGATCGACGTGCTGCTCGACGGCGCCGAGGCCGCCGTGCGGCACAGCGGGTCGGTGCTCGACGGTGCCGACGACGCGGTACGACGCGCCGGTGGCGTGCTCGACGGCGCCGGCGGCGCGGTCGCCCGGAGCGGGGACATCCTGGACGGCGCGCAGGCGGCCGTCGGTCGTACTGCTGCGGTTCTGGACGGGGTCGACCAGGCAGTGGTCGGGAGCAGCACCGTCCTGGACCGGGCCGGCGGCCTGGTGACCGACGCCAGCGGCCTGCTCGGTCAGGCGCAGGGCCCGTTGGTGGAACTGCTGCCCGTCCTGCAGCGGCTGGCGGACACGCTGGACGCGAAGGAGGTCGAGGCCGCCGTCCTGCTGATCGACCGGCTGCCCGAGCTGCTGGGGGCCGTGGACGAGGACCTGCTGCCGCTGGCCCGTCAGCTGCAGAGCGTCGGCCCGGAGATGCATGCGTTGCTGGCGCTGGTGGAGGACCTGCACGCCATGGTGGCCGGGCTGCCCGGCATGGGGCTGGTGCGCCGACGGAAGGACGCGGACTAGTACTACAGCAACCCTCCCCCGGGCGGCCCGATGGCGCCAAGATCCACCCGCCCGACACGCTGCCCGGCGTTCTCGGTGCCAGCAGCGCCTGGTCCATGAACGGGGCTGGCACCGAGATCGAGCGGGCAGCCGGCCGGGGCAGCGCGACCGAGCCGGAGGCGTTCGCTGGGGGCGGGGTGGCGGCTCAGCGACTCGCGCATCGACAGGTGCCGCGCAGCGGCTGTACACCACCGGTCAACATTTCCCGAATCTTGACCTGTCGTGTACACCCCCCTCGACAGCACACCCACCTCCGGAGCGCGCGCGGAGTCCGTGACCAGCAGCCACCGTCGCCAGGCGCGACGGCGGGGATCTGTGAGACCTGGGAGCCGCTGGGGCGACCCCGTCTGGGCCGGGTCAGGACCAACCCGGCGACGGTGCTGCCGCCCAGGACCACGGCCGAGGCCGCGGCAACAGCTGACCTGCTCCCTCCAGCTCTCTGTTGTCCCGCAGCCACCGATACGGCGGGGCAGTTGCCCACGAGGTTGAGGCGACGCACCCGCCCGGGCCTGCTGTCGAACTCAACCGAGCTTGACCACCATCTTGCCGGTGTTGCGCCCGGAGAGCAGGCCGAGGAAGGCGTCGACCGCCTGGTCGATCCCCTCGACCACCGTCTCCTGCGCCGTCAGCCGGCCGTCGGCCAGCAGCGGACCGACCTCGCGGACGAACTCCGCCTGCAGGTGCCCGTGGTCGCTGACCAGGAAGCCCTGCAGCTTCAGCCGCTTGCCGACGACCTGCATGAGGTTGCGGGGTGCGGCGGGCGGCTCGGTGCTGTTGTAGGCGCTGATCATCCCGCAGATCGCCGCCCGCCCGTGCACCTTCAGCGCACCGATCGCCGCCTCCAGGTGCTCCCCACCGACGTTGTCGAAGTAGACGTCGATGCCGTCCGGCGCCGCCGCCCGCAGCTGCTGAGCCACCGGCGCCGCCTTGTAGTCGAAGGCCGCGTCGAAGCCGAGCTCCCCGGTCAGCCAGGCGACCTTCTCCGCCGAGCCGGCACTGCCGATCACCCGGCCGCCGCGCGACTTCGCCAGCTGCCCGACCAGACTGCCGACCGCCCCCGCGGCGCCCGAGACGAAGACCGTCTCCCCCTCGGTGAACCCCGCCACCTCGACGAGCCCCGCGTACGCCGTGAGCCCCGGCATGCCGAGCACCCCCAGGTAGTACGACGGCGAGAAGTCCCCCCGCGGCAGGATCTTGAAGCCCTTGGCCGGGCCGACGGCGAGGTCGCGCCAGCCGAGGCCGTGCAGCACCAGGTCGCCGACGGCGTGGCTGTCGGCGTGCGAGGCGATGACCTCGCCGACCGCGCCACCGTCCATCGCCTTCCCGAGCTCGAAGGGCGGGACATAGCTCTTGGCGTCGTTCATCCGCCCGCGCATGTAGGGGTCGACGGACAGGAACAGGTTGCGGACCAGCACCTCACCCTCCCCCGGCGCGCGCACCTCGACCTCGGCCAGCACGAAGTCGGCCGGCAGCGGCTCGCCCTGCGGCCGGGCCACCAGGCGTACCTCTCGTCCTGGTGTCGCAGCTGCACTGGTCATCGACGTTCCTCTCCTCGGCGTCGGGTCATCCTGCCCCGGTCGCGCGGCCCGCCCGCGCGCCGGGTAGGCAGGAGCCATGACCGACGGCGACGGATGGCTCGAGTGCTCGCTCGGCCACCAGCACTGGGGCCGGTACGGCGCGGCCGGTTTGCTGGCTGTCGCACCCGGGCCGTACGTCCTGCTGCAGCACCGGGCAGCCTGGAGCCACGACGGCGGGACCTGGGGCGTCCCCGGCGGCGCCCGGGCCGGCGCGGAGACCGCCGAGCAGGCGGCCCGCCGGGAGACGGTCGAGGAGACCCGGCTGGATCTCACCGCCCTGGTCGTGCGGGCCCAGCACGTCGCCGACCACGGCACCTGGAGCTACACGACCTTCGTGGGAACTCTCCCGGACCGGCTGCCGGTGGTGCCGGAGCGGGAGAGCCTCGAGCTGCGGTGGGTGCCGGTCGGCGAGGTCGCGGACCTGCCGCTGCACAGCGCGTTCGCCGCTGCCTGGCCCGCGCTGCGCCGGCTGCTGCCGTGAGCGGCCCGGTGCCGGGCCGGTATCCCGTGCGCTTCGGCGAGGCCGAGCTGTTGCAGGACCTCGACGCAGAGGACGGCTGGCTGCTCAGCGTCGACGGGGTCGCCCAGTCCTACGTCGACCGCGCCGACCCGACGCACCTCGAGTTCGACTACGTACGGCTGATGGGCGACGTCGTGGACGGCCTGCCCGACGGGCCACTCACCGCCGTGCACCTCGGCGGCGGCGGCTGCACGCTCGCGCGCTACGTGGCCGCGACCCGCCCCGGGTCACGGCAGCTGGTCGTGGAGGTCGACGAGCAGCTCGCCGAGCTGGTGCGCACGTCCTTCGGCACCCGCGGTTTCCGGTTGCGGATCGGCGACGCGCGCCGCGAGCTGCCCACGCTGCGCCAGGGCGAGAGCGACCTCGTCGTCGCCGACGTCTTCGAGAGCTCGCTCGTGCCGGTGCACGTGACGACGTCGGAGTGGGTGCAGCAGGTGCAGCGGCTGCTGCGGCCCGGTGGCGTCTACGTCGTCAACGTCGCCGACGGCGGGCCGCTCGCCTTCGCCCGGGCGCAGGTGGCGACACTGTTGGCGGCGTTCGAGCACGTGCTGCTGCTGGCCGACCCGTCGGTGCTGCGCGGCCGGCGGTTCGCCAACCTGGTGCTCGCCGGGTCACAGGCCCGGCTGCCGGAGGCCGAGCTGACGCGCACGGTGTCACGCGCGGCAGGGCGCGCCCGGCTGGTAAGCGGCAACGATCTGCGCGACTTCACCGGCGGGGCTGCTCCGGTCACCGACGCGACCGCCCGGAGCGTCCCGCGGCCGCCACCGGACCTGTTCCGTCGCTGAGCCCCGCTCCTCGCCGAGCCGGAACCGGGGCCGGGGCCGAGCCGGGGCCGGGGCCGGGGCCGGGGCCGGGGCCGGGGCCGGGACATGGGCCTGGGCGCGTCAGCGGGACGCGGCCCGCTCGTACTGTCGCACCGCCAGCGGCACGAAGACCGCCAGGATCAGCGCGACCCACAGCAGGGTGTAGAGCACCGGGTGCTGCAGCGACCACACCTGCGGCTCAGGTGCGCCCGGCCCGAGGTTGCCGAACAGCTCGCGGGCCGCCTGCGTCACCGCCGAGACAGGGTTCCACTCGGCGACGACCCGCAGCGGGCCGGGCAGGCCGGCGCTGGGCACGAAGGTGTTGGCGATGAAGGTCAGCGGGAAGATCACGATGAACGACGCACTCTGGACGACCTCCACCGACGGCACCAGCAGCCCGACCCAGGCCATGATCCAGGAGATGGCGTAGGCGAACAGCAGCAACAGCAGGAAGCCGCCGAGCGCCTCGAGGAACGAGGTGCGGATCCGCCAGCCGACGACCAGCCCGGTCAGCGACATCACCGTGATGACGAGCACGTTGTTCAGCACGTCGCTGGTGGTGCGGCCGACCAGCACCGCAGAGCGGGACATCGGCAGGGACCGGAACCGGTCGACGATCCCCTTCTGGATGTCGTCGGCCAGGCCGGCGCCGGTGAGGGTGGCGCCGAAGATCACCGTCTGGGCGAAGATGCCGGCGATGAGGAACTCGCGGTAGTCCACCACGCCGGTGTCGATGGCGCTGCCGAAGACGTAGGCGAACAGCAGGATGAACATGATCGGCTGGAGCGTGGTGAACACCAGCAGCTCGGGCACCCGCTTGACCTTGATCAGATTGCGCCGGGCGACGACGGCGCCGTCACCCAGCGCGGCGGTGAACGCGCTCATCGCTGACCTCCCTGCGCCTCGTCGGGCGCGGCGGCGTGCCCGGTGAGGGACAGGAAGACGTCGTCGAGGGTGGGACGGCGAAGCGCCACGTCGAGGACCTCGATCCCGGACGCGTCGAGCCGGGCGAGCGCGTCGACCAGCACCTTGCCGCCGCCGCTCACCGCGGCGGTGAGCCGCCGGGTGTGCTCGTCGACCAGGACCTCGCCCGTCGCGACGGCGACGAGCACCCCGCGCGCCTGCTCCAGCTCCGCCGTGGCGCCGAGCACCACCTCGATGCGCTCGCCGCCGACCTGGGACTTCAGGGCGTCGGCGGTCCCCTGCGCGATCGCCCGGCCGTGGTCGATGACGACGATCTCGTCGGCGAGCACGTCGGCCTCCTCGAGGTACTGCGTGGTCAGCAGCAGCGTGGTCCCGCCGCGCACCAGCTCGCGGATCACCTCCCACATGTCGCTGCGGCTGCGCGGGTCCAGCCCGGTGGTGGGCTCGTCGAGGAAGAGCACCGGCGGGGCGGCCACCAGCGCGCCGGCCAGGTCCAGCCGGCGGCGCATCCCACCCGAGTAGCCCTTTACGGGACGGTCCGCGGCGTCCGTCAGCAGAAACCGCTCGAGCAGCTCCCGGGCGCGCGCCCGCGAGCGGCTGCGACCGAGCCGGTAGAGGCGGCCGATCATGTCGAGGTTCTCGAAGCCGGTGAGGTACTCGTCGACCGCGGCGTACTGCCCCGACAGGCCGATGACCCCCCGCACCCGGGCCGGCTCGCGCAGCACGTCGAGGCCGGCCACCTCCGCGGTCCCGGCGTCGGGCACCAGCAACGTCGTGAGGATGCGCACAGCCGTCGTCTTGCCGGCGCCGTTGGGTCCGAGCAGGCCGAGGACCGTGCCCTCCTCGACGTCGAGGTCCAGGCCGTCGAGCGCGGTCACCTCGCCGTACCGCTTCACCAGACCTCGCGCGCGCACCTGCGCCGTCATCGCGTCCCCGTCCCGTCGACGCGCAGACGTTAGACGTCGCGTCCGACGGAGCACCGCCGCAGTCCGCTCAGCTCGTGCCGCCCCGCGCCGCCGGGAAGTCCGGTGCCCGCTTGGCGAGGAAGGCCGCGACTCCCTCGGCGTACTCCGCGCTGGTCCACGACTGCCGGTAGAGCGCGAGCACGTCGTCGTCCTCCGCCAGCCGGCCGGCCGCCGCACGCGCGATCAGCGCCTTGCCGCCGATCGCGGACACCCGGGCCCGGGCGGCCAGGATCCGCGCGAGGGAGTACGCCCGGTCCTCGACGGCGCCGGGCTCCACGACCTCGTGCACCAGGCCGATGCGCAGTGCGGTGGGCGCGTCGAGCAGGTCGCCCGTCAGCAGGATCCAGCGAGCCCACGCGGCGCCGACGGTCTCCACCAGCCGGGCCGTGGAACCGAGGGCATAGACGACGCCCAGCTTCGCCGGGGGAATCCCGAAGCGGGAACCGGTCTCGCAGACCCGCAGGTCGCAGGCCAGCGCGATCTGACTCCCGCCGCCGATGGCGAAGCCCTCGATCAGCGCCACCGTCGGCTTCGGGAAGCCGATCAGCGCCTGCTCCCCCGCCTCGACCGCCTCGCCGTAGGCCTGTGCGCCCTCCGGATCGGCGCGCAGGGTGGAGAACTCGCCGATGTCGGCGCCACTGGAGAAGGGCCCGCCCGGAGTTCCGCGTACGACGACCACGTCGCAGCGCTCGTCGGCCGCGAGCACCGGCATCAACCGGGCGAGGGCCCGCCACATCGCGTACGAGACGGCGTTGTGCTTGTCGGGCCGGGTGAAGGCCAGCGTCACGACACCGCCCGCACGGCTCACCGACAGGTGGGAGGCCGCGTCGCCGAGCACCGTCACCAGGTCCATGCCCGGCATCCTCGCAAGCCGGCCGGCGTCAGCCGGCGAGGGCCCGGCGGCGCTCGGACGGCGGCGGGCCCACGGGGGTCAGTGGTGGCGCCGACGCGTCGATGGCCCGCAGCGAGGCGAGCACCGCCTCCTTCGACCGGGCCCGGTAGAACGGCGGCAGGCTGGCCAGCAGCACCCCGGCGTAGCCGGCGGTCTCCAGCCGTGGGTCCAGCACCGCCACCACGCCGCGGTCCTGCGTCGACCGGATCAGCCGGCCGGTGCCCTGCGCCAGCAGCACCGCCGCCGGAGGCAGGGTCACCTCGAGAAAGCCGTTGCGCCCGGCGTCGGCTGCAGCCGCGAGCCGCGCCTTGGACAGCGGGTCCTCGACATGCCCGAACGGGATGCGGTCGATCACGACGAGCTGGCAGGCGCTGCCGGGGGTGTCCACGCCCTGCCAGAACGAGCGGGTGCCGAACAGGCAGCTGCGGGCGTCGGCGCCGAAGGCGTGCTGCAGCGCCCCCGCCGAGTCCTCGCCCTGGAGCAGGATCGGCAGGTCGGTCGCCTCGCGGACGGCCGCCGCCGCCCGGACCGCCGCGGCGGTCGAGCTGAACAGCCCGAGGGTCCGGCCGCCGGCCGCCAGCACCAGCTCGACGAGCAGCGCGTCGACCTCACGCGCCCAGGACACGCCCATCCGGCCGGGGTCGGGCAGCTCCCGCGCGACCCACAGCTGCGACTGCCGGCGGTAGTCGAAGGGGCTGCCGACGTCGAGGTGCTTCCAGCGCGGCGGCGGGTCGTCCTCGGCACCGTCGAGCGCCTCGTCCACCGCGGCCTGCTCGCGACCGTCGTGCGGCTCGCCCTCCCCCATCGGGGAGCCCGCCAGCCAGGTCAGGCCGAGCTGCCCGGCGGCGTGCCGGAACGACCCGCCCAGGGTCAGCGTCGCCGACGTCGCCACCACGGTGGTCTCGCCGAACAACCGGCTGCCGAGCGCGCCGCCGACCCGCAGCGGCGACACCCGCAACCGGGTGGTGGAGCCGTCCGCCGTCGCGTAGACCGCCGAGGAGACCGACGGGGTGCCGATCTCCCGGGCCGCCTCGGCCACCGCGGTCAGGGCGCCACGGGCCCGTTCCCGCCGGGCCAGCTCGACGTCGTTCCCGGCCAGCTCGCCGGACGACATCTCACGGGTGATCTCGCTGCAGGCCGCCGTGGCGGCGGCCTCGAGCAGCCCGAGGACGTCGAGCGAGTGCCGGTCCAGCGCCCGCACCCAGCCCGGCTCCAGCAGCTGCAGCACCCCCTCCAGCCCGTCGCGCGCGTCCTCGAGCCGGCTCACCGTCGCCTCGGACACCAGCTCGCCCACCGCACCCACGGCCCGCCGGACGTCGCCGAGCGTCAGCTCGTGGGAGAGGGCCTCGGTGACGGAGCTGACGAACTCGTGCGCCTCGTCGAGCACGACGGCATCGCGCTCGGGCAGCACCTGCACGCCGGTGAAGACGTCCAGCGCGAGCAGGGTGTGGTTGGCCACGATCACGTCCGCCTCGCGCGCGACCTCGCGGGCCTGCTCGGAGAAGCAGTCGGCTCGGTCGGGACATCGACTGCCCAGGCACTCGCGGGCGCTGACCGACACCTGCCGCCAGGCCCGGTCGGTCACCGGGAACGGCACCTCGTCGCGGTCGCCGCTCTCCGTCTCGCCGGCCCAGTCGCGCAACCGGACGACCTGCGTGCCGAGCGAGGACGCCGGGCCGTCGAACAACGAGTCGGGCTCGTCCTCACGGGCCCCCGGTCCGCCGTGCACCTGCTGCAGGCACAGGTAGTTGCCCCGTCCCTTCGCGAGCGCGTAGGTCGGGGTGCGCTTCAGCACCGGTGCGAGCGCCCGCACCAGCCGCGGCAGGTCCTTGTCGACCAGCTGCGCCTGCAGCGCCTTGGTGGCCGTGGCCACCACGACGCGCTTGCCCGAGACCAGGGCCGGGACGAGGTAGCCCAGCGACTTGCCGGTGCCCGTACCGGCCTGGACGAGCAGGTGCTCGCCGGAGCCCAGGGCGGTGGCGACGGCCTCGACCATCCGGCGCTGGCCGGGCCGCTCCTGCGATCCCGGCACGGCCCCCAGCGCGGCGTCCAGCGCCTGCAGCGCCTTCGTCGCGCGGGCCCCCGTCACGGCGGCCACGGTAGCCGCCGAGCGACCCGCAGCCCGGCCACGCGGGCAGCTTGTGGGTCGTGCAACGGCGCGCCGCGGCGGACGGGCTAGGAGACCCGGCCCACCGTGTAGCTGCTGGAGTAGATGGCCTGCAGCTTCACCCGGTCGCCGGTGGTCGGCGCGGCCCACATCCGGCCGCTGCCGGCGTAGACGCCGACGTGGCTGACCCGGCCGCCGCTGCGGAAGAACAGCAGGTCGCCGGGGCGCTTGGCGGACTGTGCGACGCGCGGGATCGACGCCTCCTGCTGCGCGCTGGTGCGCGGGATGCTCTTGCCCAGGCGGGTCTTGAAGATGTAGGTGGTGAAACCGGAGCAGTCGAAGCTGCTCGGGCCGGTCGAGCCGTAGCGGTAGGGCTTGCCCTGCTGCTCCGCCGCGATCTGCACGGCTCGCCGGCCCAGCGTGGTCGCCTTCACGACGATCTCCGGGCTGGCGCCGGGCGTACGCGTGCTGCTGCCGGCGTACGTCGCCCGGATGCGGGTGTCGCGGTCGAACGGCAGCGACCCCTGGCCGAGGCCCTCGGCGTTGCTGAGCAGCCGGCCGATGTACTGCCAGCCCGAGCCGGTGGCCGCCTCCAGCCGGATGTAGCCGTTCTGCACCGCCCGGCCGTCGGCGAGCAGCCGGACACCGATGCGCGAGCGGCCGTCGGCGCCGGCCTGCGTGGCCGAGATGCGCATCGCGGTGACCTGCTTGCGCACCACCACGATCTCCGGGCTGGTGCCGCTGGTACGCGTGGCACTGCCCGAGTGGGTGGCCCGGATACGGGTGCTCTCGGAGAACGGCAGCGACCCGACGGCCAGGCCCTGGGCGTTGGTCCTCAGCTGCGCGACGGAACTCCAGGTGGAGCCGGTTCGCGCCTCGACGTCGACCAGCGCGTCGGGGACGGCCCGGTCGTCGGCGAGCAGCCGGACCCCGATCGAGGAGCGGCCGTCGTCGCCGACGGTGGTGGCCGAGATGCGCATCGTCGTCTGCGCACGCATCGGTTCGGCGGAGGGCGTCGGCTCGGGGCTGGAGCCGATGGTGGCGGTGGGGGTGGCCGACTCCTGCGCGAAGGCGGGGCCGGCGAGAACGAGCGGGAGCAGGACGGCGGTCAGCGTGGTGCCGGCCGCGGCGCGGGCGGGCAGGCAGGACGGACGGGCATGACGCGGGGAGTACATGGGTGTGGGCCTCTCGCACGCCTGCGGGGTGAGCTGTCGGGCTCGGGCGGAGAGTGCCCGGCGCGGCCTGCCGGACGGCAGTGGCGCGCTTCGCCCCGAGGGCCGCTGTCGCGGCCCGTGGAGATGTGGGTCCCCCGTTCCCGCCCTCGGGTTTGTGGTGCGCCTTGCGTGACCGTGGGCGGGACTCGGCGTCGGTCAGGCGCGTGCTTGTGCCTACAAGTGTGCAGGAGAATCGGACAAACGGCCCGCGCGCCGGGTGCGATTCCCGTCACACCAGCGTCACATCACCGTCATGAGCGCAGCTCCCGTAGCCTTCGGCGCCATGGGGCTGTTCACGGTCGAGCAGGCACGCGAGGAGCTGGCTCGGCTGCGGCCCGTGCTCGACGAGCTGGTCGTGCTGCGCGCCGACGCGGCCGAGCTCGCGGCAGCCGTCCGTACCGGCGGGGCGTCGCTGCTCGGCGGCCTGCCCGAGCTGAAGGCGGCCGAGGCCCGGCTGGACGAGCTGATGACGACGGTCCAGTCCACGGGCGCGGAGCTCAAGGGATGGGCGCCGCTGCTGGTGGACTTTCCCACGGAACTGGACGGCGTACCCGTCCTGCTGTGCTGGCTGGAGGGCGACCCGTTGCTGGCGTGGTATCACCGGGCCGATCTCGGCTTCGCGGGCCGCCGCCCGCTCGCGTGAGCGGAACACCCCCTTCCGGGGAGGCGTTGGACAGCAGGACGAGAGGAGCACGGCGTGCACCAGCAGGACCCGCACGACCTGTACGAGGTGGAGGCCGACCTGCCCCGGCTCGACGGCCCGGTGCTGGTGCAGGCGCTCGACGGGTTCGTCGATGCGGGCAGCGCCAAGCGACTGGCGCGGGCACACCTGCTGCAGAGCCACGACTCCCGGGTGATCGCCACCTTCGACGTCGACGCGCTGCTGGACTACCGGGCGCGTCGTCCGCTGATGACCTTCGACGAGGACCACTGGACGGGGTACGCCGATCCGCTGTTGGCCGTGCACCTGGCCCACGACGCGGAGGGGACGCCGTTCCTGGTGCTCGCCGGTCCGGAGCCGGACGTCCGCTGGGAGGCCTTCACGGCCGCCGTCGGTGAGCTGGTCGTCCAGCTCGGCGTGAGCACCACCGTCGGCCTGAACGCCATCCCCATGGCGGTCCCCCACACCCGCCCGCTGGGCATCATCGCGCACGCCACCCGGCCGGAGCTGGTCGCGGGCCACGAGCGCTGGGTGGGCACGGTGCAGGTGCCCGCGAGCGCCGGCCACCTGCTGGAGTACCGGCTCGGCCAGGCCGGCCACGACGCGGCCGGCTTCGCGGTCGCGGTGCCGCACTACCTGGCCGACGCGGAGTACCCCGCCGCCGCGATGTCGCTGCTGGGCAGTCTGGCCGGCCTCACCGGCCTGTCCTTCGCGACCGGAGCACTGGAGAGCGCCGCGGCGGACGTGCGCACGCAGGTGGACGAGACCGTGGCCGGGTCGGACGAGGTGCGCGGCGTCGTCGAGGCGCTCGAGCGGCAGTACGACGCCTATCTGGCCGGTGCCGGCCGCAGCCTGCTCGCCGAGATGGGCGGCTCGCTGCCGACCGCCGAGCAACTCGGCGACGAACTGGAGCGCTTCCTCGCCGAGCAGACGGAGGAAGGCTCCTGACCGAGGGGGACCCCCTCCCCGCGCGGCACCCTCCCCGGCACGGCACCCTCCCCGGCACGGCACCCTCCCCGGCACGGCACCCTCCCCGGCACGGC
>JBBDWV010000024.1:35167-131708 GCA_040902655.1 Mycobacteriales bacterium | reverse complement strand
CCCCCCCCCCCCCCCCCCGGACGAGCAGAACCGGTCTTCTGCTCGGGTCACGGACCCAGCTCTTGTGCCGGTACAGACTGGCTCTAGCCATTCCCCCGGTTTTTCGTCATACGATTTCCCAATGGTGAGCGAGCAGCAGATCCAGGCGTGGGCCGACGAGGCCGACGCCGGCTACGACGCAGACGCGCTCAAGCGCCGTGGTCGCGGACGGCCCGGTCGTGGCGCCGCACCGATGCAGGTCGTGGCCGTGCGGCTGACCGCCGACGAGCTCGACGCCCTCGACGCCCTAGCCGCGAAGAACCACTTGAGCCGATCAGAGGCCATCCGGGCGGCGCTGGCGCAGCTGACTGCGTGAGGGTCCACCCGAGCGCCCTCAAGCACGGTGTCTCGCAACCCGACGCCGTCCAGGCTGCCGAGTATCCGCTGTGGATCGAACCTCTTGACGACGACGACGGCCCACCGCACCGCGAGTTACGGCTCGGCTTCGACACCGCTGCACGCTTGCTGGAGACCGTCGTGCTGATCTTCGAGGACGGTGCCGAACTGGTCATCCACGCCATGCCCTGCCGCAAGAAGTACCTCGACCTGCTGCCCTGCCGCACGCACCAACTGCGGCGGACAGCGCGGCACCAGCGTCCGGCGAGAAGCGCGGTTACAGCTCATCGAGCCAGAGCTGGAACTAGCGTCGGCTCATGAGCAAAAGCGACGAAGCCCGCGAGAGGGCGTTGCGCAACCTGGACCGCAAGGAGTGGCGACACCTCGGCTACGCGCTTGCGCTGCTGGCTGTGCTGGGGGTCGCTATCGCGTCAGCGGCGACCGGGCTAGTACCGGCTGTCGTTGTCGGGCCCGTCGCCGTTATGGCATTCGTAGGCTTCACGGTCCTCAGGTTCAAGGGCCTCGACGCTCAGGTCGAGCGCGGTCGGCTCGACCCGATGACGCGTGGCGAACGGGGTTGGTTGCTGGCTCTCGGCTTAGCCGGAGTGCTCGGCGTCGTGTTGGTGAGGGCACAGAATCTGCCCGCCTGAGTAGAGGTTCCCTTCTACGTCGGTGGCGTGTGCCTTGTGCTGCTTGGAACAGTGGCCATCATCGACCGTCGTCACAAGCGCCGCCGGCGAGGAGCGGCGGCTAAAGAAGAGCGCCACGACGGATAGGTGCTCCTCGCGAACGATGCAGAAGCGCGGTTCTGCGCCATTTGGTAAGTCGGTGTGTCACGGCCGATCGGGGCAGCCCGAGGCCTCACCGGCTCCGAGGTGGACGACCTGCAGACGGGCGTGTGCCAACGCGCTACATTGAGTCGTGGCCGACAGCCTCTGGTGGGACAGTGAGGACGCCGAGCACATCCGGACTCGCTCTGCCCGCTACCCCGGCGCCGTCGACCTGGAGCCGGCTTGGACGCTGGAAGCGGCGGCGGACCCGGACGGTCTCGTCCACCAACCTGACCCGAAGAGCCGCGCCGGGTACACGCGGCTGATTGGACATTCGTCGAGCGCCGGGGCCGTGCTCACGGTGATCGTCGACCCGTACGACGGTTCCGGTGTCACGGCGTGGATAGCCCGCGGTGCCGATCTGCGGCACTACCTCGACAGCAAGGAGTCGCGGAATGACTGAGACCACCGACGGTGCCCGAGGAGCACGCCGGGTACGCCACCGTGCGATCCGGGCAGAGGTTGCGCAGGAAGAGGCCGAGGCAGCCCAGGCCGAGGGCACGGAGAAGGCGGCGGCGCTCGATGTGCCCCTGCACCTGCGCATCGACCGTGAGCTCGACGCGCAGCTGCGGCGGCAGGCCGCAGAGGCCCACGTCCCGACCTCGGCGCTGGTTCGCCGGCTGTTGCGGCAGGCAGTCCAGGAGCCCCCTGAGCAGCTCACCACGGCGGACGTGGAGAGCATCGCTCGTCGCGTGGCGCGCGAGGAACTGCACCGGGCGTGAAGCCACCGGGGCAGCCCGGGACAGCCCGGGACAGCCCGGGACAGCCCGGGACAGGCTTCAGCCTGGCAGCCAAGTTGGCAGCCAACTGCGCGGATTTCTGCACTTTCCGGCGAACGGCCTCGCACATGATCATGGCGCTGACCTGCGGTTATGGACGTCAGCGGTCTTCTACAAACACCCGCCTGCGGCTCTGAAAAGCGTGGGGTCGGCGGTTCGATCCCGTCCCTGACCACCCCCTACATGCCGTTTGACCTGCAGGTACACGCGGAAGTTCGGAGCGCGCCGGGTACGCCTGGCGGCAATGGCAGCCAGGCTGTCAGCCAAGTCCTACTGCGAACGGCGCCGTACCGGCGCGGACGGGCGCCTTCACCTGGGGCGTCATGCAGCCCCGCGACCCCACAATCGCGGCCATCGTCGAGGAGCAGTTCGCCGAGGCCCGAGCGCGCCAGCAAGAAACAAGTGGTCCTGCTCGTACGCCCGGACAGTGGCAAAGGACGGCCGTGCACGACGACCAAGGGCAGCATGAGTCACGCGATCTCACGTGTAGTTCACCGGCTGTGACCGTTGACACTCTCAGCAGATGAGTGATATTCAGGTAATCGACGGGTGATATCGAGGTCGAGGAAGAGGTGCCGGACCGAACCTGGAGACTGACGCACAGCAGGCCCAGCACTGACACGTGGCACTCCTACGGGAGAGGCATTCATGGGTCCCGGAAAGGAGCCAGCCAGCCGCGTCGACCTGCTTGGACGAGAGGCAGCGCACCCGGCAGACAGCAACGGCCGGCAGCCATCGATTGCGTTGTGCAGGTTCTCGTTGCTGACTCTATCGCTCTTGAACCCGCCTATGCCACAGGTCGCAGCCGGTTCCACACGTCCATTCTGAGCAGAGGATCTACCGTGAAGCCTGTTTCTCTCGTGTTGCAGCGCGTGCCTCGTTCCCCCCTCCGGTCGACTGGCTTGCTGGCGGGGCTCATGGCGATGAGTTTGATCGCCCTATCTGGCTGCGGGGGCGGAGACTCCGGCTCGGCCGACGACGCCGCTGGCGGTTCCACCGAAAGAAGCTCGGTGGTCTTCGGGACGTCTTCCGTGGGCAGCGCCTACTACACGACGGCAGTCGCCATGAGTAAGATTCTTTCGGACAACACGGCGGTAGATGTCTCTGTGCAGTCCGTGGGTGGCTCGGATGCCACTGTTCGGGCTATGGGTGAGGGACACGCCGACCTCGGCATGACCAGCTCAGAGGCCTTGACCGAAGGATTCAAGGGCGAGGGCTCCTTCGAAGACGCACTCGACGTACGGGTGATGGCCGCCGGATTCGGCTCGAACACCCAGTTGATCGTCCGGAAGGACTCTGGAGTCGAGACGCCGGCTGACCTGGAAGGCAAGCGCATCGTCGGAGAGCGTCCCGCTCTCAGCTCCGTCGAGAAGTTCACGACGGCCATGTTGAACGCCTACGGCGTGGACCCAGACTCCGTGAAAATCATCGCGACCTCCGACACAGATGAGGCCCTTGACGCACTCAAGCAAGGGACCGTGGCTGGCGTGGTGCTGCCTGGTTCGACCGGCGCCCCGAACTTCAAAGAACTCGCACAGAACACGGACGTTCGTTGGGTCGACATGTCGGAGGAAATCGACGCGATGCTGGAGGAGATGGGCGCCGCCTTCTCGGCGGCCACGATTCCGGCCGGCACTTACGGCGACCGTCAGCCGGACGACGTGGTGACGGTGTCTGCCGCGACCTACCTCGCCGTCAAGGCCGACCTGTCGGAGGAGTCGGTCTACGAGATGACCAAGGCACTCTTCGAGAACAACGACAGCCTCGCCAGTGACGTGCCGAACGGCAAGTTCTGGAACGTCGAGAACACCCTGGACCGTGAGCTGACGGTGCCCTTCCACCCGGGCGCAGTGCGGTACTTCGAGGAGACCGGCTCCTGGAGCAAGGAACTGCAGGAGCAGCAGGACTCGCTGCTGTAGCAGGTCGCCGCGAGCTAGCAGAGCCTGTACATGCGCGTGTCCGTGGCCAGTGACCGCAAAGAAATCCTCCCCAGGCCGTAGACGCTGAGAAGGAACACATGCACCCTGCGAAGTCGCTGGCGAATCTGCTCGCCGGACTGTACGGCTTGTTCAGCCTCTTTGTCGTCAGTGGCCTGCCGGTTCTGCTCGAAATACCCCTGGACACTTCCCTCTACCGGGCTGCCAGCCTCACGATCCTCATCACGATCATCTATCTCGGTCTGGTCTTCCGGGATGGCGAGGATCGGGCTCGGGTGGCCTGGCACGTCATCCCCTTGGGTGTAGCGGGCATCATCGGGGCCGGGTACGTGGCGCTGCACTACGACGACCGCATAGTCCAGTACAGCGTTTACGGCTACCTCGACACCGTGGGCGTATTGTTGGCCCTGGCTCTCGCTGCGTCGTTGCTGGCGTGCCTCGTACGGATGATCGGCTGGGTGCTGCCGGTCTTCATCGTGCTCATCATGTCGGCCACGTACTGGCAGCAGCACTTACCGGGCGCGCTGCGTGGCGGCGGCTTCTCCCTGGAGCGATTGACATACGCCATCTACGTCGGCGGAAACGGCATCTTCGGGGTCCCGTTCGGGATCGCCACGACCATCATCATCGTCTTCCTCATCTTTGGGCAGCTGCTGCAGAGGGCCGGCGGCGGTCAGTGGCTGATGGATGTCGCCACCTCCGTTTCCGGACGTACCAGTGGTGGACCGGCCAAGGCCGCCGTCGTCAGCAGTGCGGCCTTCGGGATGATCAGCGGCTCGCCGTCGGGCAACGTCGGCACGTCCGGCCCCATGACGATTCCGATGATGATGCGGACCGGGTTCACGCCGAGCTCGGCTGGTGCAGTGGAGGCCGCCGCTTCCACCGGCGGCATGATCCTTCCGCCGGTCATGGGCGCCGTCGCCTTCATCATGGCGGACTTCCTGGGCCTGCCGTACTCCTATGTTATCGCGGCGGCCCTCATTCCAGCCGTGATGTACTTCTCCATCCTGATGTTCTCGGTGCATTTCCGCGCACGCCGGCTCAACCTGGTCGGTCTGCCTGCTCACGAGATACCGGCCTTTCGTACGGCGTTCACGAGCGGCTGGCGGCATCTCGTCCCGCTGGGCGTGCTGATCTACCTCCTGTTGGTCAAGGGGCTCCCGCCCGAGCTTGCGGGCGTGGGCGCGATCGGGGCTGTTCTGTTCTCGTCCTTCCTCACGCGGGACCGCAGCCAGTGGCTGACCCCTCTTGTCGTCTGGCATTCGCTGGTAGGCGCCACCCGGAGCTGGACGATCGTCGGTGCCGTCACCGCTTCTGTGGGCATGCTCCTCGGGACCTTGACCCTGTCCGGGCTCGGCGTGAAGGTCGCCTCCTTCATCAGTGACCTCAGTGGCGGCAACATCTACCTCGCGCTGCTGTTGGTGGGGATCGCGAGCCTCATCCTCGGAATGGGCCTGGACATGGTCCCGCTGTACCTGACGCTCGTCGTGCTGACGGCGCCAGCCCTCGTGATGGCGGGCCTGACGCCAGTCCAGGCACACCTGTACGTCATCTATTGGGGCTTGGCGTCGTTCCTCACCCCTCCGGTCTGCAACGCCGTCTTCGTTGCTTGTGCAATCAGCGGGGGGAAGATCTGGCGCACTGGCGGCGAAGCGATGCTCCTGGGTGCGGGCGTGTTCTTCGTCCCGGTCGCCTTCGCGCTCAACCCAGCCCTGATCCTCAACGGCGGAGCGCCCGGTGGCGAGATCGTGCTCGGCGTCGCGTTCGCCATGATCGCTGTCGTGCTGCTCTCCGCTGGGTTCCAGGGCTACTTCTTCTGGCGGATGGATGCTGTGGAAAGGGCGCTGGTGGCCGTTGCCGGGCTTCTCTTCCTCGTCCACGGCATCAAGTCTGCCTTTGCCGGAGCTGTCCTGCTGGGGGTCACCGTCCTCTGGTGGCGCTTTGGCCGGGGGACGCGTCGGAACGGGCAGCCGGAGAAGGACGCGAGGGACCTCGAGCCGGCTGCCTCGGAGGGGTCTCGGGAGAACCCGCCTGACACGATCGAACACGCCAGCAGCCTTCGCGGCCCATAGCCAGGCGGCCCCGGGTCAAGCTTCTCCAGCCTGTACCGCAGGTTGACCCGGCGGTCCGCAGGGCAGTCAATAGTGATAGGGTGATTATCGCTGGGTGACGATGGCCGACGCCCTAGCTGTTCTGCAAGCGCAAAGAACCGTTCGGTGCGCTCGCCACGAGCGGCCGCTGCCAGTCGCAGCGTGGTCACGAAGGTGCCGTGGCCTCTGCCTCTGTGACGAGACCGGTCAACCGCAACGGTGCGGACATAGGGCCGTCAAGAAATCCCAGGTATCCCCGAAGAGAAGGAGCAGCGATGAAAATCGACGCTTTCTGCCACATCATGCCTCGCCCCTATTACGACCGGTTCTTCGAGTTGAACACGTCGACGCACGCCGCCAACCTGCGCAAGCGCGTGTCCAACATTCCTTCTCTTGTCGACATGGACGTCCGGTTCCAGCAGATGGACGAGTTCGGCGAGTACCGTCAGATCATCAACATCGCGGCCCCGCCGGTCGAGGACTTGGGTTCACCCGCCATTTCCAAGGAGATGTCTCGGATCGGGAACGAGGCGATGGCGGAGCTCGTGGCGAAGCATCCCGACCGCTTCGCAGGCTTCACGGCATGTGTTCCGATGGACGATCCCGACGCGGCCGTGCGTGAGCTCGACTACGCCGTGGAGGAGCTGGGCGCCCTGGGGGCGCAGATCTACACACACGTCCACGGCGGTGCGATGGACGCAGCCAAGTTCGATCCGTTCTACGCCCGTGTCGCCGAACACGGGAAGCTCCTGCAGGTCCACCCGTGCCGGAGTTCGGCATGGGCGGACTATCCGACAGAAGAGCGCTCGAAGTTCGAGATCTGGTGGACCTTCGGCTGGGAGTACGATCTCTCGGCTTTCATGGCGCGGATTGTCTTTTCCGGCGTGCTGGAGCGGAACCCGGAACTGAAGATGCTGATCCATCACGGTGGGAGCATGGTGCCGCACTTCTCCGGACGCGTGGGGCCGGGATGGGACCAGTTGGGAGCGAGGACTCCTGAGTCGCAGCGGGAGGACGTGCAGGGCTATCCCCTCTCGAAGCCCCACCTCGACTACTTCAAGATGATGTACGCCGACACGGCGATGTTCGGGGCCGCACATGCGCTGCGGTGTTCGATCGACTTCTACGGCGTTGACCATGTTCTGTTCGCCTCGGACAGTCCCTACGACCCGGAGAAGGGGCCCGGCTACATCCGGGCCACCATCCGTAACCTCCAGGAGATCGGGCTGTCAGAAGCCGATCAGGACGCCATTTTCCGTGGGAACATCACGAAGCTCCTCGGTCTCGACTCAGTCTGATCTGACCATCTGGCTGGTGAAGCTGCTTGCACAGCGCACACGGCCGGGGCGGATGTGGCGGAGGACCTCATCCGCCCGGCTGGTAGAGGAACGTTCTTCCTTCAAGCTCCTTGGAGACGTGCGCGGCGGTCTTCTTCACCTGCTCCAGAATCTCTTCCTGCGCCGACTCCGTGAGCCGGAAGGCCGGGCACGGAACCGTGACCGTGCCGACCACGCGGTTCCTCTCGGTGATCGCGGCTGCTGCTGCCCAGACCCCCTCCTCCGCTTCCTCTCTGCTCACCGCCCAGCCCCGTTCGCCCGCCAAGCGCAGCTCCTTCTCCCAATCGGCACCTGATCCGGGCGGATGCTCCGATGCACCGGCGCGCCGTAGGTAGGCTTCTCGCTCCGCGGGCGGCAGCGAGCCCAGCAACACCTTGACGCTGGCCCCCCGAAGCCTGGGCAGTGACTGGCCGGGCTGAAACGACAAGCGCAGGAGTCGTGACGACTCATACCGATCGGCACAGACCGGATTGCTGCCGATCAGCTGGACGAGCAGCACGGTCTCGTCTAGATCGGCAGCGAGGCCGGCCAGATACGGCCGAGCGGCTTCAAGAATCGTGTTGGCCCGGCTGGCCGCCCGGCTCAGCAGCAGCACCCGTGGCGTCAGCTGGTAGGTCCCCTTCGTGGTGTCGGCGAGCACTCCCATGTCACGAAGCAGGGCTACATACCGGTGCATGGAGGGAACCGGGATGTCAAGAAGTTTGGACAGCTCCTTGACGTTGCGCCTCGGGGCGTCTTCCGTGAAGGAAAAGAGGATGTCGAGGATACGTCGAGCGCTGTCCGAACCCGCGGGGCGTGACGTCTCAGCAACTGGCATTTCGGGCGCTCCTGCTGTGGTGGGTTCGGATGACTCCAGTGACGGGTTGACTGCTGCTGGTACCGTACGCAGCAAGCCGTGATTATCAGACTATCGCACTGTGATGCTAGGCCTTAGCTCATCGGAGTCACGCACAAAGGACCACAGAGGAGACGCGTCATGCTTTCGAGCGCAGATAGCGGCCTGCTTACGCAGGTCGGCCCCGGAACCCCGATGGGCGAGATGATGCGGCGCTACTGGGCGCCAACGCTGTTGTCGGAGGAGATGCCGGATCCAGGCTCTCCGCCCGTGCGGGTCACGCTCATGGGGGAGCGCCTGGTCGCGTTCCGAAACCACAACGGCGAGATCGGCGTTCTCCAGGAGTTCTGTGCCCACCGCCGGGCCTCGCTGTACTTCGGGCGAAACGAGGGCGAGAAATCCCCGGATGGAAGTGTGGGCCTTCGCTGCTCCTATCACGGGTGGAAGTACGACATCAATGGCAAGTGCTTGGACATGCCGAACGAGCCGTCCACCAGTCGGTTCAAGGAGCACATCAAGCTGACCTCCTACCCCGCGCGCGAGCTGGGTGGGATCGTCTGGGTCTACATGGGTTCCGCTGACGCCGAGCCGGAGCTGCCCCAACTCGAGTGGGCGCTGCTGCCGGAGTCCCATCGCTTCGTCTCGAAGCGACGGCAGAAGAGCTCGTACGCACAGGCGATGGAGGGCGGCCTCGACTCCAGTCACGTGTCCTTCCTGCACTCCGACGCCCCTCTGTGGAGCCCGTGGTGGACCCACCAGAACCACGGTGGACGCAAGCACCTGTCCACAGGCGCACCGAAGTTCTACATCGAGCCGACGGACTACGGCTTGCTGATGGGCGCGCGTCGGGAGACGCAGGACGGTGAGTACTACTGGCGTATCACCCAGTGGCTGATGCCTTGGTACACCATCGTCCCCCGCGATGAGGAAGAGCCGATCGCAGCCCACGCCTGGGTGCCCATCGATGACGAGTCCTGCTGGGCGTGGAGCATCAGCTACGTCCCGGAGCGGCCCCTGCACAAGTACGAGTCTGATTACTACCGCGGTGGCGGCCACATTCACGCCGAGATGCTCCCCGGCTCCTTCGATCCGGTGCAGACGCCGGACAACGACTACCTGGTGAGCCGGCCGCTGCAGAAGGCAGGCGTCTCGATGAGCGGGATTGCCGGCATCGCCATGCAGGACGTCGCGATGCAGGAGAGCATGGGACCGATCGTCGACCGCGAGCAGGAGAACCTCGGCAGCGCTGACGCCGGGATTATCGCCGCTCGCAAGCGTCTGCTCGCCGAGGCGAGGGCTCTCGCCGACTCCCAGATCCCGCCGGCTGGCTTGGATGCCCGCTCGCACCGGGTCCGCTCGACGACTGCGGTCCTGCCGAAGGAGACGTCTTGGGTGGAGGCGACCCATAAGGCCAGGCAGGCGTCGCAGCACCTCTACGACGACTACCAGGTATCCACCGACGTGGGGACGAACTCTTGAAGATCCACGTTGATCTACCGCGGTGTCAGGGTCACGGGCAGTGCGAAGAGTCGGCGCCCGAGGTGTTCACCGTGGGTGATGACGCCGTGGTTCACCTGCTGATGGACGATCCGCCCGAGGCCATGCGGCCCGCTGTCGAGGAAGCCGTACGCCGCTGTCCCGTGGACGCTCTGCGCCTCGACGGCGACATCTCGGCGACGTGAATGTCGCCTGACCTGAGCAACGACATCCGCCGGATCGTGGTGGTCGGCGCTTCCCTGGCCGGCGTCCGCTCGGTCGAGGCTCTGCGGCGGGAGGGGTTCGACGGCGAGATCGTCCTCGTGGGAGCCGAAGAGCACTTCCCACCGTACGACCGTCCGCCTCTGTCCAAGGCCGTCCTGCTCGGTGAATCGATCGAGGGCTTCCGCCTTCGCGTGCAGCCTGACCTGAACGCCGAACTCGTGCTCAACCACCGAGCTGTGGAGCTGGACCTCGGCAGCCGAGAGGTCGTCCTGCACAACGGGGACAGGCTCAGCTTCGACGGCCTGGTCATCGCCACCGGTGCCACGCCCCGACAGCCGCGAGCGCTGACGGGTGACTCCGACAGGGTCTTCGTGTTGCGGACGACAGAGGACAGCCTTCGGCTGAGAGCGGCGCTGAGTCAGCGTCCACGTGTTGCCGTGGTGGGCGGCGGCTTCATCGGCTGCGAGGTGGCGGCGAGCTGCCGGCAACTGGGTCTCGACGTGACACTCATCGAAGCCGCGGCCTTCCCGATGGAGCCAGTGCTCGGCACGGCCATGGCCAGCGAGCTCGTGGGCATGCACCACGATCACGGGACGACGTTGAAGACCAACGCCGCGGTCACGGAGATCCATGACGAGACGCTGCTGATGGCCGACGGCAGCGCCGTGGCGGCTGACATCGTCATCGTCGCTGTGGGCGCGGCACCGGAGGTCGGATGGCTGAAAGGCAGTGGCCTCGACATCAGCAACGGTGTCCTCCTGGACCAGACGTGCCTCGCAGTGGGTGCGAACGGCGTCGCGGCGGCGGGTGACGTGGCGAGGTGGCTCAACCCCCTATTCGGCGAGGTCATGCGCGTGGAGCACTGGAGTAACGCCGTGGAGCAGGCGGATGCCGTCGCGAGGAGCCTGCTCGCCGGACCCGGCGAGGCCGCTCCCTATGAATCGGTACCGTACTTCTGGTCCGACCAGTACGACGCAAAGCTTCAATTCGTCGGCCGCCCGCGGGGAGACGCGCACATCGTGGACGGTACCCCTGCAGACCGGAAGTTTGCCGCCTTGTACGTAGAAGGCGACCGCATCATGGGCGGCCTGTGCGTGAACCGGCCGTCGCTGCTCGGCCGGTACCGACGCATGGTCGCCAGTCGTGCATCGGCCAGATCCCTGCTCGAACCAGTGCAAGCCAGCGACTAGCCAGAACCGAAGGAAAGGGCGAGACGATGGGCGCAGTACTTGCCAGTGTCGCTGTCTCACCGGGCAGCAGCGAGCTCCGAGAGTTCCCGATGCCGCGTGCAGAGCGTGACTCCGGGGTGCTGCGCGTCGAGGCAGCCGGCGTCTGCGGCACGGACGTCGGCTCCTATGCACGGGACGCCCCACCTCGTGTGCTGGGCCACGAGAACGTCGGCCGTATCGTCGACATCGGACCCGATGCCGCGCAGCGGTGGGGTGTCCAGGAGGGCGACCGCGTCGCCGTGGAGGAATACCTCCCTTGCGGGCGGTGCGACCGATGCCGCACGACCGACTTCCGCTTCTGCGCCGCCACCGATTCGCGAAGCGGGGGCACCCGGTACGGGAGCACTCCGATCTCTGTCGCGCCCTCCTTGTGGGGTGGTTACAGCCAGTACCTCTACCTGCACCCGAACACGGTGCTCCACAAGGTTCCAGAGGGCGTCCCGGCCGAACAGCTGGCGCTGGCGCTGCCGATCTCCAACGGCTATGAGTGGGCCTACGTCGAGGGTGCAGCTGGGCCCGACAAGTCTGTGGTGGTGATCGGCCCTGGTCAGCAGGGTCTTGCTTGCGTCTTGGCAGCGAAGATCTCCGGCGCCAAGCACATCACGGTGCTGGGTCTTGAACGAGACGCTCTTCGGCTCGAGATGGCCCGTCGGCTGGGAGCCGATCTCACCATCAACACGCAAGATCCGGTCAACCAGCCAGTTCTGGAAGAACTCAAGGCCGCTGCATCGACGGACCTCGTGATCGACACCGCCCTGGGAGACACCGCGACACTCGCTCCGGCGCTGTCGATGGTGGCGCAGCGAGGGAACGTCCTGATCTCGACGGCGGCGGGCAGCGTGGACGGGCTGCCCTTGAAGGCGATGCAGTGGAAGTCGGCGTCCATCAGGGGCGTACGAGGACACAGCTACGCCTCGGTGAAATGGGCGATCGCCACCATCGCTTCCGGCAGGTACCCCCTCGAGGACATGTGCAGCCACATCTTCGGCCTCGAGGATGTCGACCGTGCGATCCGAGCCACGGGCGGAGAAACCGACCACAACAGCATCCACGTGACGGTGGATCCCTGGAGACCTGGAGAGTGAGCAGCATGCAAGGCGCGTCTTTCGGCGGCAGCAACGGCCGGCCCGAGCTGGATACACAGACTGTTGCTCGCTACCTCGCCGTCCCCTACGTGGCTGTCTTCTCTTCCACGGTGGACGACAACGGCGTCTGGGTTCGCAGCGCGGCCTATCCCGAGCTCCCGGGCTGCCATGTGGAAGCCGCTACGGTCATCGAGGCGATGGACGACCTGGAGGATCTACGGGTTGCCCTCATCGTGGACATGCTCTCTCGGGGGGAGGAGCCCCCAGTCCCACGTCCCCCTCTCATGGGGGGGTCCTCCGGACTTGCCGCGGAGACGCTGGCACACCAGGTGCTGAAGGCTCGCGCGGACTGATCATCTTTCCACGAAGCTCCTTCGCAGGCCGCACGTCGCGTGGGCGCACGTTCCTTCCTGGGCTCCACCACGGTGAGGCCACCACGACGCAACAGTGAGGGAGCCACCGCATGTGGCGATGACAAGCTCCGCCAACAGGTGGCTGCTCCAGCTGCTGGCGCCTCCACGATCACGCACGCCGTGATCTTCGCCGCGCGACCGATGACGACGCACCGGCCTCTCGAGCTGGAAGCCAGCGGCTTTCAGATCGGGCTGCTGGCATCAAGCTTCGCCGTCGTCCCCTTGTTGTTCGCCGTCCCGATCGGTCGGGGCGTGGACGGTACCCGTGCCCGCTTCTTCCTCCGCCTTGGCGCAGTCACGCAGGCTCTGGGGGCGCTCGGCCTGTGGCAATCCTCCGGTCTCGCCGGCCTGGCGCTGTCAAATGTCGTCCTGGGGCTGGGCATGCTGGCGACCATCGTTGCCGTTCAGGGGCTGCTCGCCAGACGGGCTTCGGAGCACCAGCATGACCGCGTCTTCGGGTGGTTCACGGTCGCGGTTTCCGCCGGCCAGTTCATCGGGCCGCCCGTGGCCGTGTACACCACCGAGGCGTGGCAGCCCGGTGGCCCGTCATCCGGGTTGTTCTCGGCTGTCGTTCTCGCCGCTCTCGGCGTTCTCCTGCTGCTTCGGGTGCTCGCACCCGGACGATCACGTGGACGGGCAGCACGAGGAGAGGCGCGACGGCGTATGGTTGATCCTCTCCTGCCGCGGCATGCCGGCGGCGATGGTCGCGAGTCTCGCGCTTCTGGTAGCGGTCGATCTCCTCACTATCTTCCTGCCGTTCTACGGTGAGGAGGAGGGAATATCCCCCTCGACAATCGGATGGCTGCTCGCGCCTTCGCGTCTCTCGTCTCGCGACTCATGGTCGCCCGGTTGTCCGCGCTCATCGGCCGCCGTCGGCTGTTGCTGCTGAGCATGGTGAGCACCGCGGCCGCCTTTGCGGCCCTTTCTTTTGCAGAGTCGGCTGTCCCGCTACTGCTCCTGATACTCGCGGTCGGTTTCGTCCTGGGTCTTGGCCAACCCTTGACCATGTCGTTGGTAGCCGGTCTCGTCGAGCCGCACTCCCGCGCAACAGCACTCAGTCTGAGGATCGGCGCGACGAGGCTGGGGCAGGTTCTACTTCCCGGCGCGGCGGGGCTCCTCGCCTCGGCTGCAGGCGCGGGCGGGGTCTTCATGTTCCTCGCCGTCCTGGTGGGCTCGGCATCGGTCTCTTCTACCGATCGATTTGCTGGCCGCGGCAACATCGGGACATCGGAACGCCCTCCCGGGATGCCCCGCTGGCGTCGTCCGGGAAGCGGATGCTGACACCTGTCTCAGAGGTGGACGTGCCGAGGGACGGCTCAGGCTCATGTCACGTCGCCAGGATAGTTCTCCGTATCGCTGAATGATAGATGTATTCTCAGAACCGCGCGACGCACGCGGATCAGCAGACGGCGCACGACCCTCTCCGAAAGAAGCGTCGATGAGTTCAGAAGCCTGGTGGACACGCATAGAAGCCGACGAGTGGGGCGACGCGATCGTCGCGGCCATGAAGCTCGGCGGCGTAGACAACATCTTCTTCGTGTCGGGCTCGGAGCTGAACTTCTACCAAGAAGCCGTGGCCAAGGCGCACGCCAAGGGAACGCCGGCTCCTCGGCTCATCACCGTCCCGCACGAGAGCGTCGCTCTCAACGCAGCGCTGGGGAACGCGATGTTCCGGCGCCAGCCGGCGGCGACCGCGGTCCACGTCGATGCCGGCACCCTCCACCAGGGCGCCGGGATTCACACGGCATGGCGGGGCGACTACCCGGTGCTGATGACCGCAGGCACCGGCCCACGGGCCTTTCCCGGCTCCATGCCGGGAGGGCGCAACCATGACGTGCAGTGGGTGCAGGAGCCGCGTGACCAGGGGGAGATCGTGCGGCAGTTCACGAAGATGGACCACCGGATGGAGCATCAGGACAACCCCGGGCTGATGGTCAGCCGCCTGCTCCAGGTCGCGATGAGCGGTCCCTCCGGGCCCGTCTACCTGGCGATCCCTCGTGAGACAGCCATGATTCGCACCGGGGGCACGGCCAGCTTCCCCACCAGAGACCAGCTAGGGGTCGCGCGGCCGGCCTGGCCGGCGCCTGGCGACGCTGAAGAGATCGCGCGTTGGCTGGTCGACTCCCGCCATCCCCTGATCTGCACGGAGAGGTCCGGTCGGGAGCCGGATGCCCATCATGAGCTCCTCCGGCTTGCCGAGCTTTTGGCGATACCGGTCACAGACGGCGACCGCGCCGACAGGATGAACTTTCCGGCCACACACTGGGCGTACGGGACAGGACCGTCCTTGGCCGACGCAGATGTCGTCCTCGTCATGGACGCCATCGTTCCCTTCGCACCGGGACTCACCGCGCCTCGTGGTGACGCCAGCGTCGCGTGGGTCTCGAGCGACCCGGTTCTGTCGCGTTACAAGACGGTGGAGCAGCGCGCCGACCTCTGGCTGACCGCTTCGGTCGCTTCCGTGGCAAAAGCCGTCCACGACGCTGCGAGGGAGATGCTCACGCCGGGGCGTCGGGAGCGGATCGCCGAGCGCCGAGCCGGGCTGAAGGAGCGTAAGCGCCAGATCGACCAGCACGATGACGCACTGGCGGTGTCGGACATTCAGAAGGGGCAGCTGACGGGGCGCGTGGTCGCGTACGAGCTGGGGCGGCTGCTCCGAGACGACGCGATCGTCCTCAACGACGGGTTGAGCAACGGCGGCTACGTCCACACCTACTCGCGGCGCAGCCAGGACAACACCTACTTCCGCAGCGGCAGCACGTCAGGGGGATGGGGCGGAGGTGCCTCCCTCGGAGTGAAGCTGGCTGCCCCCGATCAGGACGTCATTCACGCCTCCGGCGACGGCTACTTCATGTTCGGTAACCCGCTGCTTGCGCTGTGGAGCGCCGCTCATCACCGCGCCCCCTATCTGTCCGTCGTCTTCGTGAACGGGACGTACAGCACTGGCACGACGAGCCTGCGGGCCACCTACCCGAAGGGCTACGCCGTCTCCAGCGGCAACTACGACGGGGGCTCCTTCGAGCCGCCTCCGAACTTCGCGAAGCTGGCCGAGGCCGCGAACAGCTACGGGGAGGAAGTGACGACGCTGGCCCAGCTGGTGCCGGCCTTGGAACGCGGCCTGGAGCAGATCCGCACCGGCACGCCCGCGGTGATCGCTGTGCGCGTCCCGGGGCCTCTTGGGTAGCCCACGCCGGCGCTCGGGCGGCGTGACCTGTGATCAGCTGAAGCAGCGTAGAGGGACACTGATGAATGACTCACCGAAACTCTTTATCGGCGGCGAGTACGTCTCTGCGAGCTCGGCAGAGATCGTGCGGCTCATCAACCCGGCTACCGAGGAGCAGATCGGCAGCGTCGTCGACAGCAATGCCGCCGACGTGGCGCGAGCAGTCGGCGCCGCACGTGACGCACTGCCGGAGTGGAGGAACACGACTCCAGAGCGAAGAGGTGCCTACCTGACGGCCCTGGCGGGGGTCTTCGACGGCCGCAGGGACGACATGGCCGCCCTGGTGAGCCGGCACAACGGAACCGTGATCTCCCGCTCGAGGCAGTCCAACGCCGCCCGGCCGATAGACATCTACCGGTATCACGGTGAGCTGTCCCGGTCCTTTCCTTGGGAGAGCGTGGTCGACACGGGGAGCGGCTCCAGCGCGATCGTGCGCCGGGAGCCGATGGGTGTCGTGGGCGCTATCGTTCCCTGGAACGCACCGCAGACGCTTGCGGCCCAGAAGCTGGCACCTGCCCTGCTCGCCGGCTGCACCGTGGTGTGGAAGCCGTCGCCGGAGACGTCCATGGACGCCTTCCTGCTGTCCGAGATGCTGAACGAGGTGGGAGTTCCGCCTGGAGTAGTCAACGTCGTGACGGGAGGGCGCGGAACCGGTCAGCACGTGGTCGGGGACCCCGGGATCGACAAGGTGTCCTTCACCGGGTCCACCGCCGCGGGTCGGGCGGTGGCTGCCAGCTGCGGCCAGATGCTCAAGCCGGTCACGGCTGAGCTCGGTGGCAAGTCGGCAGCCGTGCTGCTCGACGACGCTCCGCTCGACGTGTTCGCGCGTTCGCTCATCGGAACCTGCCTGCCCAACACAGGACAGGTCTGCTACTCGTGCACCCGGATCCTCATATATCGGAACAACGTCGAGGAGGTCGTGGACGTCGTGCTCGAGACGATCGGTCGTGCGGCGGTGGGCGACCCGATGGACCCGAGGAGTGAATTCGGCCCGCTCGTATCAGCCGCTCAACGAGCCCGTGTCGAGGGCTACATTCAGTCAGGGCTAGACGAGGGAGCGCGCTTGCTGCTGGGAGGGGGCCGACCTGCGCACCTGCCGGTCGGGTTCTACGTCGAGCCCACCGTGTTCATCGACGTCACCCCCGAGATGCGCATCTTCCGCGAGGAGGTCTTCGGTCCCTTGCTCGTGATCGTTCCGTACGACAACGACGATGACGCCGTGCGACTGGCCAACGATTCGTCCTACGGACTGGGCGGCAGCGTCTTCAGTCGGGACCTGGACCGTGCGAAGGACATCGCGCGTCGCATGGAGACCGGCAGCGTCCTGATCAACGGGGAGCAGCGGTCGGAGCGGATTCCCTTGTACGGCTACAAGGACAGCGGAGTCGGCGGCGACGCCAGCCTCGCGGCGTACCTCAACATCAAGTCGATCAGCGGCCCGCGGGGTTGACCTCCGCCGCAGGCTACGCCTCAGAGGCTGCCACGTGAAGGCGCGCGCACACCCGACGGCGAAACGCGCAGTCTGTCCTGGGCTTGCCGCCCGTCGACGCTGCGCTGCTGCTCATGCCGATGGCCTTGTCTCAAGCGTGCTGGCGCCGTTCGTGGGCAAGCTCGTCGACCGGGCGCACCCGAGATCCATCGCGGGTTTCGGTCGGCTCTGCTTCCCGACCGGTGGCTGAGCGCGTCATGACGCCCGGCTCGGCAGTCTGGGAGCTGCTGTTGCCCATCTCCTTGCTCGGGGTGGCGAACGCCTTCGTCTGGTCGCCGCTGAGCACGACCGCGACACGCAACCTGCCGATGCACCACGCAGGGGCCGGAGCCGCTGTCTACAACACCACGCGGCTGGTCGGTTCCGTGCTCGGAAGCGCGTCGATGGCGGTGGTCATGCAGGCACGGCTCACAGCGGAGCTGACCGGTGTGCTCCACGCGGCGCCGAGCAGAGCAGCAGCCGGGCAGCTCCCAGCAGGCCTACACGAGGGCTTCTCCCCAGCGATGGGACAGCCCCTGCTGCTTCCTGCCGCCGTGCTCATCCTCGGCTTCTTGGCAGTGTCGTTCTTCGCCCGGCCGCGTCACCTGAGCCTGGGTACCGAAGCCGTCGTCCCGGTCGCCACCGGTGCGGGTTGAGTCGGTGCACGACACGTGTCCTTCTGCCTCCAGCCCAACCTCCTGTCTCAGGGGCGGGGTCCCGGTTCAGCTCGATCTGCGGCCAAACCGGCCGCTCACCTTGAGGAGCTCCTTTGACACGTGACGACGCAGCAACGCCACCTCCGTACCTCCCCGACCGGCTGCGCATCGCAGTGTTCTCCGGCGCTACCGCCACGATCCAGAACACCGAACCGCTGATCACCAGTGACCAGGCCCGTAGCCGACGCGGGCTCCCGTTGAAGGGCGCCGGCTTCGACGGCCTGCGCGCTCAGCGGCTCGCCGCTCCGGTCACGGTCTACATCGAGGCCTTCAGCGCTCACCCGCTGGAGCGTGACGCGGCCGAGCTGTACGCCCCGCCGGACGGCTGGGTGGACGGTGCGGGGACCTTCCACCGCGAGCAGCAGTCGCCGGAGGACGTGCCCGTGCACGAGGCGGTGCTGTCTCCCAGCGACGGCCTCTACCTCTTGCCGTACATGGCACGACAGGCTGACGGCAGCGCCTGGGACGGCTCATGCAGTCAGCCTGGCGCCAATGCGGCCCGGGCCAGGCAGACCTTCTTCCCCGACGCGTCACGCCTTCTCGAGGAGATCGACCGCTTCGGACTGGACGACACCGGGCAGAACCGGCTGCTCTCGCGCAACGCTGACTTCACCTTCATCCGAGCTGCGCCGTCGGGCGGCTACACACGCGGTCTCCCGGCGGCAGAGCGCACCGACCTGGGGGAGGGAGATATCCCGCCGGAGGAACGTGGGGAGGACTTCTACTACTACAGCCCCCGCCACCTGGCTCACGGTCCCGCTATGCCCACCCTGGCCAAGCTGACCAACGTGGTCCAGGAGACCCTGCGAACGCAGGCCTATGACGGCGCGATCTGGCTGGAGGGCAGCCCGGTCGCGGAGGAGACGACCTACTGGCTGAGCCTGCTCATCGACACGACGATTCCCCTGTGTGGCAACTCCTCCCAGCGTCCGCATGGGGCGCTCTCCAACGACGGCGACCGGAACATCGTCGATAGCGTCGCCTACATCCGGTCGAACATCTGGAGTGATGACCAGGGGCGGGACTGCATCGGGCCGGTCATGGTCCAGGAAGAGCAGGTTTTCACCGCCAGGGACGTGCAGAAGGCCGACGCCCGCCCGGGAGGTTACGTCGCCACAGGCGGTCATGGCGGCATCGTCGCCACCATCGGCGCCCCCGGCGACCCGATGCTGACCTTCCGACCGAGCAGGCTCCACACCTACCGCTCCGCTGTGAACCTCAGCCGGCTCCCCAGTGCCGTCACTGGCGTGCGGGCCGCAGGAGGGGAGATCTCTCTAGTGGATGTCCCGGTCAAGGACGGCGATGGCCGGCTTCTCGCCAGCGCGATCCCTAAGGTGACGCTGTCGAAGTACGCCCGTTACGCGATGGAGGACTACAGCGACGACCCCGCTCAAGAGGTGGAGATCGCATCGCGAGTGGCCCGCAACCTCAAGCGTTTCCCACTCGCTGGTTTCGTGCTGGAGGGGAACTCGCCCTTCGGCCGGGCGGACGAGTCGATGACAGCGGCCTTGCAGGCAGCCGTCTTCTCCGGGATGCCTGTCGTGTGCGTTGGCAGGGGCAACGCGGAGGGGATGGTTCCGGCAGCCCCCGGCAGCATGCTGCTTGCGGGGTCCAACCTGACAGCCACCAAGGCTCGGATGCTGCTGATGGCCTGCCTGCTGCGGTTCGGTTCGACGCCACCTTCCGCAAACCCGCTACGACCGACGGCGCGGGAGAGGGAAGCCGTCACTGCCCACCTCGCCGCCTTCCAGCAGGTGTTCGACACACACTGAGCACGGGCGACTGTGCGGCTGCATCGGCGACGGGTCGCAAGACGAGGCTTGCGGAGGTCATTAGACATGTCTAAGGTCCCGGGGCATGGCTGCCGCTCTCGCACCCCGTCGCCAGCAGGCGTGCTGCGCCATGAGGCACAGCGAGGCGGTGGAGGACTACCTCAAGACGGTCTTCCACCTCTCGACAGACGCTCGCGTGGCGACAACGACGTCACTCGCCCAGCGCATGGAGTTGGCGGCACCGACGGTGTCTGCCATGATCAAGCGGCTGGAGGCGTCTGGCCTGGTCCGACGCACCCCTGGTCACGGGGTGGAGCTGACCCAGCACGGGCGACGGCACGCGCTGGGGGTCGTGCGCCGCCACCGATTGCTCGAGGCGTTTCTGAACGAGGTGCTCGGTGTCCCGTGGGACGAGGTGCACGACGAGGCCGAAGTCCTGGAACACGCCATCAGCGTCCGGCTCGAGGAGCGGATCGACCTCCTGCTGGGGCATCCCACGCACGATCCGCACGGAGACCCGATCCCTCCGCGGTCCGGGGAGCACGTCGAGGACTGGGCCAGCCCGCTGCAGTCCGCGGTGCCCGGCCAACTCTTCCTCGTGGAAAGGGTCAGCGACCGCGACTGCGGGGTCCTTCGGCATCTGGCTGAGCGGGACATTCGACCGGGGACGGTGCTGGAGATCCTGGAGTGGGCGCCGTTCGGCGGGCCGCTGTGGGTCAGCGTCGGCGGCCGGCGGCACGCGCTCGGTACGGGCCTGGTACAGGTCGTGCACGGACGGGCAGTCTGATGACCGGCGAGGTTCGCCCTTCACGTCGCGGGTTCCTGCTCGGCGGAGCAGCGGGGTCGGCAGGACTGGCCCTCGGAGCCACGAGGCTCCTGGATTCGTCGGCCGCAGAGGCCACCACCGGACACGGGCACCGCGGCGCAGCTGCTGCCCACGGCGGGCACGGAGGTGGCGTGAACGGTGCCACGTTCCGGCGCGGCGGCACCGTCGACCACGCGGCCAACGGGTTCCACCCGACCGAGCTGTTGCGCGACTTCGACTACGGCACCACGTCCTTGATGCCCGATGGGCAAGTGCTCCGGGAGTGGGAGGTGGTCGCCGCCGACGAGGACCTCGAGGTGGCTCCAGGGGTGCGGTTTCCCGCGTGGACGTTCAACTCACGCGTGCCGGGCCCGACGCTGCGCTGCACTGAGGGCGACCGGCTACGGGTGCACTTCACCAACGACTCCGCGCATCCGCACACCATGCACTTCCACGGGATCCACCCGGCGGAGGTGGACGGGGTCCCAGGTGTCGGGCCCGGAGTGATCGAGCCGGGCGGGACGTTGACGTACGAGTTCGACGCCGAGCCGTTCGGACTCCACCTCTATCACTGCCACGTGGGCCCGCTGGCCGAGCACATCGCCCGGGGCATGTACGGCACCTTCATCATCGATCCGAAGCAGGGCCGACCCGCGGCTGACGAGATGATCATGGTGATGCACGGCTACAACACCACGTTCGACGGCGAGGGCAACCAGCTCTACGCCGTGAACGGCATCCCGTTCCACTACATGGACGAGCCGGTACGGGTGAAGCGGGGGGAGCTCGTCCGGATCTACCTGGTGAACATCCTGGAGTACGACCCGATCAACAGCTTCCACCTGCACGGCAACTTCTTCGACTACTACCCGACCGGCACCCGTCTGTCGTCCAGCGAGTTCACCGACACGGTCGTGCTGGGGCAGGGGCAGCGGGGGATCTGCGAGGTGCGGTTCCCGAGCCCAGGCATGTTCATGTTCCACGCGCACAAGACCGAATTCGCAGACCTGGGCTGGATGGGCTTCTTCGCGGTGGAGCCATGAGGGCCGTCGCCACGCGCACCCGCGTGCCCGGGTGGCTGCTCGGGCTGGCCGCTGTCCTCGTTCTCGGGGGGGCGCTGGCCGGTCTCGCGCTGATAGCCGGCCCGACCTTGCCCGAGCGCAGCGGCCCCCCGGTCGAGGAGCTCGCCGTCGAGCGCACGGTGCTTTCGCCCGGGACCATCGAGGTGACCGTGCGCAACACCGGTCCGGACCCGGTGCACATCGCCCAGGTGTTCGTCAACGACGCCTACGTGGACGCGACGGGTGCGAGCGAGCCGATCGAGCGCCTGCGGAGTGACAGGCTACGGCTGAACTACCCGTGGCAGGACGGGCAGCCGTACCTGATCTCCCTGGTGACCAGCAGCGGCGCCGTGGTCGAGCACAACATCGACGTAGCCGTGGCCACCACGCGCGCCGGGCCGGAGTTCTTCGGGCTGATGGCGCTGCTGGGCACCTACGTCGGCATCGTGCCGGTGCTGCTCGGCATGCTGCTTCTGCCGGTGCTGCGCCGGACGGGTCGTGCCGTGGTGCGCCTGCTGCTGGCGGTGACGGTCGGACTGCTGGCCTTCTTGGCGATCGACGCGACAGCCGAGGGCGTCCAGCTCGCCGAGGCGGCCGGCGGCGCGTTCGGTGGCGCGGCACTGGTCGTGGTCGGGGCGGCGCTCGGCTTCCTGCTGCTCGACGGGGTCGATCGGTGGCTGCGCAGTCAGCGTCAGACGGCCTACCGGGATACCTCCGGCCTCCGGCTCGCCTTCATGATCGCGTTGGGAATCGGGCTGCACAACCTTGGCGAGGGACTGGCGATCGGCTCGGCGTACGCCGTGGGTGAGCTCGCCCTTGGTGCAGCCCTGGTGGTCGGATTCGCGCTGCACAACACGACCGAGGGCATCGCCGTGGTCGCTCCGTTGACCGACGACCGGCCCTCGCGGCTGAGGCTGCTGGGGCTCGGGCTACTCGCGGGCGGACCAGCGGTACCGGGCGCACTGATCGGTGCGGCCATCAACAACGCCGAGCTCTCGGCGTTCTTGTTGGGCATCGGCGTCGGCGCGATCGTCCAGGTCATCGTGCAGGTCCTGCCGGCCGTACGACGCCGGGCCGACGCCGCACTCGACCCGCTGGCGGTGGGCGGGGTCGCGGGTGGCATCCTGCTGATGTACGCGACGGGTCTGTTCGTGCCCGCCTGACTGGTCAGGTCAGCCGCCTGGCAACCCTCCGTGAGTGGACCAGGACACGCGGGCGGGCTACTGCTGCGGGCGCGGCGCCGGGATGCCGGCAAGCAGTCCGCGGACCTCGGCCTCGCGGTAGCGCCGGTGGCCGCCCAGGGTCCGGATCGACGTCAGCTTGCCGGACTTGGCCCAGCGGGTGACCGTTTTGGGGTCCACGCGGAACATGGTGGCGACCTCGGCCGGGGTGAGCAGGGCCTCGGAGTCAGGGGTGCGGGTGCTCATGGCGGGTCGTCCTCTCGAGCGGCGGACACTCTGCCCGCACAGGACGATCGTGGGCGATTCCGTCGCTGAGCGACATGGCTCGTCCGGGCCATCTTGCGCATAGTCATAGTCAGCCGGCGTCGGGCGGCTCAGTTGGCCGAGTCGACCGCCTGTAGCGCCTTCATCCGGGCCGACACCCGTTCGTAGGCCACGGCAGCCCGTTCCGCATTCCCCTCCGCCAACGCCGCCAGGACCAGCGCGACGTCACGCGCCGACTCGTCCGAGCTGAGCTCGGCGTCGTCGAGCAGGTGCACCAGGCCGCCGTAGTCCAGCTCGACCAGCGAGCGCGGGTGGAACTCCTCGAGCCAGCGGCCCAGGTCCTCCAAGCCCGCCAGGACGGTGCCGCCCTCGACGGTGCTGCGCAGAACCGCCAGCGCCCGGGCCACCCGGCGTCGAGCCCGTGACATCGGCGTCCGGTAGACCAGGCTGCGCCCCATGAGCCGGCTGCGCACGCCCGAGGGCCCGCTGCCGAGCTGCACCGCCCGCTCAACGGGGTCGACCAGCACGAACCAGCGCAGCGGCACGTGCCAGGTCGAGCAGACCTGATGGGCGCGCTCGCCCGGATGGGCCCGCCGCCAGGCGACGAGCTGCTCGCTCACGCCGTCGGCCGCCGCGCGCGGGACCCAGGCCTCCACCAGCTGCCCCGGCACGTCCGCCAGGAAGTCCTCGAGCGCCTCGAGGGAACGCAGCCGGGTGCTCCACGGGCACAACAGCGTCACCCCGTCGACCTCGGTGACGTACGCGTGGTCGGGCAGGACCGGAAGCGGGGAGCCGGTCCTGCCGGCGAGCGCGCGCAGGCAGGCCACGCGTTCGAGTTCCGGGCCCGCCGTGGTGTCCGGTGCGGTCGAGGCCGCGAGGTAGGCCTCCCATCGCTGCCGCTCGGCGCTGTCGAAGGCGACCAGCGGCTCGTACACCCGCAGGAAGGCCAGATGCCCCGTCACGCCACG
Organism: Mycobacteriales bacterium; assembly: GCA_040902655.1. Taxonomy (NCBI): domain Bacteria; kingdom Bacillati; phylum Actinomycetota; class Actinomycetes; order Mycobacteriales; species Mycobacteriales bacterium. The sequence continues at coordinate 107,639 of JBBDWV010000024.1, read as the reverse complement.
GATGCTCGCACGGCCGCGGCCTCTGCGGTGCTCGCTACGCTGCCCGCGTGGGCGTCTTCGACCGGACCGACCGTCTTGCGTCGCCGTCGGACGGCATCGCCGCCCACGAGCAGGTCGTGTTCTGCCAGGACCGGGCCAGCGGCCTGCGGGCGATCATCGCGATCTACTCGACGGCACTCGGCCCGGCGCTCGGCGGAACCCGCTGCTACCCCTACACCGGCGAGGACGACGCCGTCGAGGACGTGCTCAAGCTCAGCAAGGCGATGGCCTACAAGGCCGCCTGTGTCGGGATCGACCTCGGCGGTGGCAAGGCGGTGATCCTCGCGGATCCGGCTCGCGACAAGAGCGATGCGCTGCTGCGGGCGTACGGGCGCTTCGTGCAGGCGCTGGGCGGTCGCTACTACACCGCCTGCGACATCGGCACCGACGTCCAGGACATGGACGTCATCGCGACGCAGACCGATTTCGCCACCGGCCGCTCACCGGAGAACGGCGGTGCGGGTGACAGCGCCGTCCTGACGGCCTTCGGGGTCTTCCAGTCGATGCACGCCGCGGCCGAGTACACCTGGGGCGCCCCGACGCTGCGGGGCAGGCGGATCGCCGTGGAGGGGGTCGGCAAGGTCGGCCACCACCTCGTCGGGCACCTGGTCAGGGACGGCGCCTCGGTCGTGGTCAGCGACGTCAGCGCGGCCGCGCTGGCGCGGGTCCGGGCGGCGTTCCCGGCCGTCGAGGTCCTGGACGTGGACGCGTTGCGGGCCGCGGACGTCGACGTCTACGCCCCCTGCGCCCTCGGCGGCTCGGTCAGTGAGGCGCTCGTGCCGGTCCTGCAGGCGAAGATCGTCTGTGGCGCGGCGAACAACCAGCTCGAGCACCCGGGAGTCCAGACGTCGCTGGCCGCGCGCGGCATCGTGTACGCCCCCGACTACGTCGCCAACGCAGGCGGGCTGTGCCAGGTCGCCGACGAGGCGTTGCACGCGCGCTCCGGGGGGTTCCGCTTCGAGCGGGCCAAGGCCCAGGCGGCGCGGATCTACGACACGACGCTGCAGGTGTTCCGGCTGGCCGAGGCCGACGGGGTGCCGCCGGCGGTCGCTGCCGACCGGTTCGCCGAGCAGCGGATGGCCGGAGCCACCGACCGGCGCGGCCTGTTCGTGCCGGGCCGCCCCTGACCCGCTGAGGTCCAAGGCGCGGCCCGCTCGGTGGCAACGACTGCCGGGCGCCCGTTCCGGGCGGGCGCGTCCGTGCAGCAAACCCTGTACCGTGGGGCGCGGGCACGTTCCCGCACGTACACGCCGGGACGCGCCGTCGGGTCATGATCGTCACCAACCGGGGCCTCGCCGCCCCGCCGTCGCGAAGGGGTCGAGCCATGGGGCGCGGCCGTGCCAAGGCAAAGCAGACGAAGGTCGCTCGTGAGCTGAAGTACAGCACCGGCAGCCTCGACCCGGACCGCCTGAAGGCGGAGCTGGCTGGTGCACCGACGTCCTCGCCGTCGGCGGTGACGGAGGAGGACGACGACTTCGTCGACCCCTACGCCACCGAGGACGACGACGAGGATTCCGCGGCGCGCTAGCGCCGGCCGGCAATGCGCGACGGGGGCGGCCGGCCGGCCGCCCCTTCCTCGTGCCCGGGCCGAGCGATACAGGCCAGCCGCATCAGGCCGGGTGCGAGCCCGTCAGGGTGACCGTGCCGTCGCCGTCGACGACCTCGCCGGCCACCCAGGCCGGCACGTGCCGCGCCGTGAGCAGCGCGAGCGCCCGGTCGACGTCGGCCGGGGCGACCAGCGCGACCATCCCGACGCCCATGTTGAAGGTCCGCTCCATCTCGGCCTGCTCCACCCGGCCGCGGGACTGCACCAGGTCGAAGACCGGCTGCGGCCGCCAGCTTGTGCGGTCGACGATCGCCGACAGGTGACCCGGCAGCACCCGCGCCAGGTTGGAGGCCAGCCCGCCGCCGGTGACGTGGCTGAAGCCGTGCACCTCGGTCTCGGCGACCAGCGACAGGCAGTCCAGCGCGTAGATCCGGGTCGGCGTGAGCAGGTGCTCACCGAGCGGACCGCCGAGCTCGTCGACGATGGCCTCCAGGCGCAGCCGAGCACCCTGCAGCAGGACGTGGCGCACCAGCGAGAAGCCGTTGCTGTGCAGCCCGCTGGAGGCCATCGCCAGGACGACGTCGCCGGCGCGCATCCGGTCCGGGCCGAGAACGAGATCCTCCTCGACCACACCCACACCGGTGCCGGCGATGTCGTAGTGGTCCGCCGGCATGAGACCCGGGTGCTCGGCGGTCTCGCCACCGACCAGCGCGCAGCCGGCCAGCGCGCAGCCGGCCGCGATGCCGGCGACGATCTCGGCGATTCGCTCCGGCACCACCTGCCCGCAGGCGATGTAGTCCTGTAGGAACAGCGGCTCGGCGCCGCAGACCACCAGGTCGTCGACGACCATGCCGACCAGGTCGATCCCGACCGTGTCGTGCTTGTCGAGCGCCTGCGCGATCGCCAGCTTGGTGCCGACCCCGTCGGTGGAGCTGGCCAGCAGCGGGTTCTTCCACTTGTTCGTGTCCAGCCGGAACAGCCCGGCGAAGCCCCCGAGCCCCCCGACGACCTCCGGCCGGTCGGCGCCGGTGATCCGGCCCTTCATCAGCTCGACCGCGCGGTCGCCGGCCTCGATGTCGACCCCGGCCGCGGCGTAGGACGACGCGTCGCTCACGGGCGCGTGAGGGCGTCGGAGGCGCCCTGCCCTTCCAGGACCGCGTCCAGCGGATCGGCGGGTCCGACCCCGTTGTGTACGACCACCTGTCCGGTCGCGGCGTGGTCGTAACTGCTGTCGTGGTCGAGCTGGGCACTGCGGGCCACACCCTTGGCGAGGCCCTCGAGGACGTGCTTGCCGATCAGGTCCCGCTGCGGCACCTCGATCGGGTAGACGCCGTCGAAGCACGCGCGGCACAGCTTGTCGGCCGGCTGCGCGCTCGCGGCTGTCAGCCCGTCCAGCGACACGTAGGCCAGGCTGTCCGCACCGATGCTGGCCCGGACCTCGTCGACACCGAGCCCGCTGGCGATCAGCTCGGCCCGGGTCGCGAAGTCGATGCCGTAGAAGCACGGCCACATCAGCGGCGGGCTGGAGATCCGCACGTGCACCTCCCTCGCCCCGGCCTCCCGCAGCATCCGCACCAGCGCCCGCTGGGTGTTGCCGCGCACGATCGAGTCGTCGACGACCACGAGCCGCTTGCCCCGCACGACGTCGCGCAGCGGGTTGAGCTTGAGCCGGATGCCGAGCTGGCGGATCGTCTGGCTGGGCTGGATGAAGGTGCGGCCGACGTAGGAGTTCTTGACCAGCCCCATGCCGTACGGGATGCCGCTCTGCTCGGCGAAGCCGATCGCGCCGGGGGTGCCCGACTCCGGGACCGGGATGACGAGGTCGGCCTCGACCGGCGACTCGAAGGCGAGGGTGCGGCCGACCTGCACCCGGGTGGTGTAGACCGACTGACCGGCGATGGTGGTGTCGGGGCGGGCCAGGTAGACGTACTCGAACAGGCAGCCCTTGGGCGTCGGCTCGGCGAAGCGCTGCGACCGCACGCCGTGCTCGTCGATGGCGAGCAGCTCCCCCGGCTCGACCTCGCGCACGAAGCTCGCGCCGACGATGTCCAGCGCCGCGGTCTCGCTGGCCACCACCCAGCCGTTCTCGGACCGGCCCAGCACGAGGGGGCGCACGCCGTGCCGGTCGCGCGCGGCGAACAGCGTGTGCTCGTCCATGAAGGTGAGGCAGAAGGCGCCCTGGAGCACGGGCAGCACCTGCATCGCCGCCTGCTCGAGCGACACGTCGGGCTGGGCCGCGAGCAGGGTCGTGATGAGGTCGGAGTCGGTGGTGGCGCCCATCGCGCCGGCGCGCGGGTCGAGCTCGGCGACCCGGACGGCCAGCGCCGAGGTGTTGGTGAGGTTGCCGTTGTGGCCCAGGGCCAGGCTGCCGCCGGTCGGGAGGTGGCGGAACGCCGGCTGGGCGTTCTCCCAGGTCCCGCTGCCGGTCGTGGAGTAGCGGGTGTGCCCGATCGCCAGATGGCCGGTCATGCTGCTCAGCGTGGGCTCGTCGAACACCTGCGCGACCAGACCCAGCTCCTTGTAGACGACGACCGCGCTCCCGTCGGACACGGCCATGCCGGCCGCCTCCTGGCCACGGTGCTGCAGGGCGTAGAGGCCGTAGTAGGTCAGCTTGGCGACGTCCTCACCGGGAGCCCAGACGCCGAAGACGCCGCACTCCTCGCCGATCGGGCGTTCCGGCTGGAGCGGGTCGAGCTCGTCGGGTGCGGGAGGCACGCGGGGGGCTCCTGAGAGGGCAGGGAGAACGATGGCCGTCGACGTGGAGTGTACGGGCGACGCGACCATGGGCTGTCCGTCACGTGCGGTCAGGCTTCGGGTACAGATAGTCAAATCTCGCTGTATGGCCAGGTTTGTCCCGACGACAGGCAGGTGCATCGGCTGCCCTCGGCGAACGTTCGGGCCATGCACCGGGCTGCGACGCGGCCCTGTCGTCGGTGCCTGGATCTCGTCCTGGAGGATTTACTGTGAAGCGCACTCTCATCAGCGGTGCCGTACTGGCCCTGGCCGTCGGCGCAACCGGCGTGGCCCAGGCCGAGAGGCCCTCCGGTTTCAAGGTCACCGGCGGCGGCCAGATCATCGCGGACGGCTCCGGCGGCGGCGCCGGTGACACCGTGGGCTTCAACGCCCAGGAGATCGCCGGCGACCGCGACGACGCCGCACGCGGCCAGTTCCAGTACGTCCCGCGCGGCCAGTCCGGCAACGCGTCGGCGCCCACCGAGAAGTTCCACGGCGTCGTGACCTGCCTGATCTCCGGTGGCGAGGCGATGGCCAACGAGGAGGCGGAGGACGACGGCCAGTACAACGAGGCGCTCACCGAGGGCTCGGCGCGCTTCGGCGGCCACCTCCGGGACGACCCGGCGACGTTCTTCACCGTCGACGTGACGGACAACGGCCAGGGCGGCAACGCCGAGGACGACCTGATCCTGGTCCGCATCACCGCCGAGGCGTGCGCCGACAACCCGGAGGACGAGGAGGACGACGCCGAGGACCTGCTCCGGCTGGGCCGCGGGAACGTGAAGATCCACAACAACCCGGACGGCGCGGACGGCGCCTCAGCCAACCTGCGCATGGCGGCTGCCTTCGCCCAGCTGGCAGCTCGCTAGACATCGCATCGTCGAAGGCCTCGGGCTGCTGCCCGGGGCCTTCGACTCCGCCTGCTCAGCCCGGAGGAACGAGATGAAGCGCGCCGTCGTCGCACTCAGCGTCACCGCCCTCGCCATCGGCGGCGCCGGCGTCGCCCCGGCCAAACCCGGCAACGGGTTCTCAAGACAGGGCTCAGCAGCAGTGAGGACGCCTTCGTCCTAGCGCAGCAGCGGCAACCATGGCGACAGGTCGGCGCGGTCGCCCCAGGTGCGGACGAGCCCGGCCGCGACTGCCTCGGCCCACCCGGTGCGGCCGGCGCACACCTCCAGGAACCCCAGGGGCTCGGCTTCGACGACGTTGGGCGGCGTTCCACGGGTATGGGCCGGACCAGCGACGCACTGCACCGCCGCGTACGGCGGGATCCTCAGCTCGACGTGCCGACCAGGCGCCCGCCCGGCGAGCAGGGCGGCCAGCGTCTTGACGACGATCTTGAGGGCCGCCTTGTCCGGCGGCACAGGGACGGGCAGGTCGCGCCCGTGGACCACCCCCTCGACGAGACGGAACAGCACGGCGTCCGCCAGCCGGTGCACGCCCGTCCGCTGCTTCACGACGCGTGCAGGGTCCGCGCCCTCCAGCGCTGCGCGAGCCGAAGCCACCGCCCCGGCGAGATCGGCCTGGCCGCTGCGGGCGTCCTCGTCGATGACCGTGGCCAGGCTCGGCAGCGCCTGGGCCCAGGCGTCAATGCCGGTAGGCGGCGGCTCCGGCGCACGAGAGCCGGCCACCCTCGCCAGCCCGGACGTGATGGACGTCAGGTGCGCGTGCAGATCACGCCCGGTCCAGCCCGCGCACCTGCTCGGCTGCGCCGGATCTGCGTCGACGAACGCGCCGACGAGCAGGTCCCACTGCGCGTCCAGCGCGGCGCGGACATCGTCGTACGGCACAGGTCGCGGTGCGGGCACCGGAGCGACGCTACTTCCTCTTCTGACGCCTGCTCGTGGCCCGCGGGTGATGTTCCGGGTCAGCGGACGCTACTGGTCAGGCGTCGCTCTCGCAGGCCTCAGGCGACCAGGTCGGCGAGCCGGAAACGCAGCGGCACCGGTTCGCCCACGTCCACGTCGTCGGTGAACCGCTCGCTCTCGCGGTAGACGTCGCCGTCGAGGCGATACGTCCAGAGCACCTGCTCGTCCGGCTCGAAGCGCCAGAAGTGCGGGATGCCGGCGGATGCGAACTGCGCCGGCTTGGCGACGCGGTCGGTGCTGACGCTGCTCGGGCTCATGACCTCGACCGCGAGCAGGGCCTCGCCCGGCTGGGCGTACTTGCGCTGCAGCGCTTCACGCCGGACGACGAGCAGGTCGGGAGACCGCCAGTTGCGCACATCGAACTCGACGGCGCCAGGGGCCAGGACGCGCCAGTCCCGGCTGACCGTGCCGCGCAGCAGATAGCCGAGCTCGTTGGCGAACAGGTTGTGCGCGTTCGGCGGCGGCGGGCTCACCAGGAGCGTCCCGTCGACGAGCTCGTAGCGGAACGGAGGATCATCGGGCAGCAGCTCGAGGTCCTCGACCGTCCAACCGTCGGGACGGAAGGGGAGAGTGGTCACGGCTGTCATGGTGCTCCTCGGCGGTCGGCATGTCACCACCGTGCCCTGCGGATGGCCCGACAGGGGCACGACGCCGCGGGGTTGTGGAGAACCCTGTCTCCGCGGGAAGCCTGCGTCATGCTGAGAGGAGCACCTGCTGGCGCGCCCAGCATGACGCAAGGCTCAGGTCAGGCGCCGGCGAGCGGGCCGAACAGCCGCGGCAGGGTGCCCTCGTAGGCCTCACGCAGCTGCTCGATCGGCAGCGACAGGACGTCCTGCACGTCGAGCCGGGCCGGGCCACCGGCGCCGTCGGTCACACCGATCCGGCTACAGGGCAGGCCACGGGCGTCGCACATCTCGGTGAAGCGCAGCTCTTCCGAGCGCGGCACGCTCACCAGGCAGCGCCCGGCCGACTCGCTGAACAGCTGTACGAACGGCTCGAGCCCCCCGCTCCCGGAGGCCGCCGGCAGCACGATGCGCGCCCCGATGCCGTGCGACAGGCACGACTCGACGAGCGCCTGCGCCAGGCCGCCGTCGGACAGGTCGTGCGCGCTGGACAGCATCCCGTCCCGTGAACCGGCGACGAGCACCTCCGCCAGCAGTTTCTCCCGCTCCAGGTCGGCCACCGGTGGCCGGCCGCCGAGGTGCCGGTGCTCGGCCCAGGCCCACTCCGAGCCGCCCAGCTCGTTGCGCGTCTCCCCGAGCAGCAGCACCGACTCGCCCTCGGCGGCGAAGCCCATCGGTGTGCGCCGCGCCACGTCGTCGAGCAGCCCCAGCACGCCGACGACGGGTGTCGGGTTGATCGCGGTACCTGCGGTGGAGTTGTAGAAGCTGACGTTGCCGCCCGTCACCGGCGTGGCCAGCGCGCGGCAGCCGTCGGCCAGGCCACGGGTGGCCTCGGCGAACTGCCACATCACCGCCGGGTCCTCCGGGCTGCCGAAGTTCAGGCAGTTGGTCACCGCGATCGGGACCGCCCCGGTCGCGGCGACGTTGCGGTAGGCCTCGGCCAGCGCGAGCTGCGCACCGGCGTACGGATCCAGGCGGGTGTAGCGGCCGTTGCCGTCGGTGGCCAGCGCGATCCCGAGCCCCGACTCCGACAGCCGCACGACGCCCGCGTCCTCGGGCCAGGCCAGCACGGTGTCGCCGAGCACGATCCGGTCGTACTGCTCGACCACCCAGCGGCGGCTGCACAGGTTCGGTGAGGCGACCATGCGCAGCAGCAGGTCCCCCAACTCCTCGGTCGAGGGGTAGGCCGGCAGCGGACCGGCCGCCAGAGCGTCCTGGTCGGCCGGGCGGTCGTAAGGCCGCGCATAGACCGGGCCGTCGTCGGCGAGCGAGCCGGGCGGGACGTCGACGACGACCTCGCCGTGCCACTCGACGACCAGCCGGTCTCCTTCGGTCACCTCGCCGATCGCGGTCGCCAGCACGCCCCACTTCTCGGCGATGGAGAGCACGGCCGGCAGGTTGTCCGGCGTGACGATGGCCAGCATCCGCTCCTGCGACTCGCTCGCCAGCACCTCGTGCGGCTCCATCGAGGCCTCACGCAGCGGCACCCGGTCCAGGTGTGCCCTCATCCCCGACCTCCCGGCGGCGGAGGTCTCCGTCAGCGCGCAGGTCAGGCCGGCGCCGCCGAGGTCCTGGATCCCCTCGACCAGCTTCGCGTCGTACATCTCGAGGCAGGCCTCGATGAGCAGCTTCTCGGTGAACGGGTCGCCGACCTGCACGCTCGGACGACGTGCAGGGCCGTCCGCGTCGAAGGTGGCGGAGGCGAGCACCGACACGCCGCCGATGCCGTCGCGACCGGTCTTGGCGCCGAGCAGCACCACGACGTTGCCGACGCCGCGGGCAGCGCTGAGCTGGATGCGGTCGACCGGCATGACGCCGAGGCAGAGCGCGTTGACGAGCGGGTTGCCCTGGTAGCTGGGGTCGAAGACGACCTCACCGCCGATGTTGGGCAGCCCCAGGCAGTTCCCGTAGCCGCCGATGCCGGCGACGATGCCGGGCAGGACGCGGGCGGTGTCCGGGTGGTCGGCGTCGCCGACGCGCAGCGGGTCCATCACCAGGATCGGCCGGGCGCCCATCGTGAGAATGTCGCGGACGATGCCGCCGATGCCGGTCGCCGCGCCCTGGTAGGGCTCGACGTAGCTCGGGTGGTTGTGCGACTCGACCTTGAAGGTGACGGCCAGGCCCTCGCCGACGTCGACGACGCCGGCGTTCTCGCCCATGCCGACGAGCATCCGGTCGCCCTTGGGGAGTTCGCCGAACTGGCGCAGGTGCACCTTGGAGCTCTTGTAGGAGCAGTGCTCGCTCCACATGATCGAGTACATCGCCAGCTCGGTCTGCGTCGGCCGGCGGCCGAGCACCTCGCGGATCGCGGCGTACTCGTCGTCCTTCAGGCCGAGCTCGCGGTAGGGCTGCTCGAGGTCGGGCGTCGCGGCGGCCCGCTCGACGGTGTCCACGGACGCGCGGCCGGCGGGCAGCGGCCCCGCGGAGTCGTTCTGGGGGGCGTAGGTGCTCACCCGGTCGAGGCTACCGGCGTGGGTCAGCCCAGCAGCTGCGCGAGCGGGAAGTGCAGGGGGAGCGGCTCGTCGACGACCACCTCCTCGGGGAACCTGCCGCTCTCGCGGTAGACGGTGCCTTCCAGGGCGTGCGTGACGAGGACCGGATCGCGCAGCTCGACCCGCCAGAAGTACGGGATCCCGGCCGCGGCGTACTGCGCCGGCTTGCTGACTCGGTCGGCGCTGACGCTGCTCGGGCTCATCACCTCGACGGCGAGCAGCACGTCACCGGGAGCGGCGAGCTCCTGAGCGAGCGCCGCACGACGCACCACCTGCAGGTCCGGCTGGCGGTAGTTGCGGTCGTCGAAGCGGAGCCCTCCGCCGGCGACCACGACCCAGGGCTCCGGCAGCGCCGGGGCCAGCAGCAGCACGAGCTGCGCCACGGTGTGGTCGTGCCGCAGCACGGGTGGAGGGCTCACGACGAGCGCCCCGTCGACGAGCTCGTACCGCATCCCGTCGTCGGGCAGGTCGTACAGGTCAGCAACGGTCCACCCGTCGAGCCGGACCGGCAGCGTCGGCATGGCGCTCATGGTGCTCCTCGCGCGTCGGCATGTCACGACCGTGCCGCCGCGGCCGCCCGACGTCAGCACCGCGTGCGAGACCTGTGGACTACACCTCGACGAGCGCCGTCAGCACCGAGGTGAAGAAGCCGAGCCCGTCGGTGCCGGCGGTGCCGATGAGCTCCTCCACGGCGTGCTCGGGGTGCGGCATGATCCCGACGACGTTGCCCCGCTCGTTACGGATGCCGGCGATGTCGCGGGCGCTGCCGTTGGGGTTGCTGCCGAGGTAGCGCGCGACGACGCGGCCGGCGGCCTCCAGCTCCTCGAGCACCTCCGTCGCGGCGACGTAGTTGCCCTCGCCGTTCTTGACCGGGACCACGATCTCCTGGCCCGACTCGAAGCCGCTGGTCCAGGCCGAGTCGGCGTTCTCGATCCGCAGCCGCTGGTCGCGGTTCACGAAGTGCAGGTGCGCGTTGCGGGTCAGCGCGCCGGGCAGCAGCCCGCTCTCGCACAGCACCTGGAAGCCGTTGCAGATGCCGAGCACCGGCAGGCCGCGACCGGCCGACTCGACGACGCTGGTCATCGCCGGGGCGAAGCGGGCGATCGCGCCCGCCCGCAGGTAGTCGCCGTAGGAGAAGCCGCCCGGCAGGATCACCGCGTCGACGCCCTGCAGGTCGGCCTCGGCGTGCCAGAGGGCGACCGGCTCGGCGCCGGCCAGCCGCACCGCACGCTGGGCGTCGCGATCGTCCAGGCTGCCGGGAAAGGTCACCACGCCGATGCGAGCCGTCACACCGCCGAGGCTACCGGGGGAGGCTGACCGGCAGGTCAGTTCTCGTGGGCGGGACGGACCCGGAAGTCCTCGATCACCGGGTTGGCGAGCAGCACCTCGGCCATCGTGGTGGCCAGCTCCCGCGCGGCCTGCGCGTCGTCAGCCTCGAGATCGAGCTCGACGTGCTTGCCGATCCGGAGCCCGGCGGCCGGCGGCAGGCCCAGCGCCGGCAGTGCGTTGAGCACCGCCTGCCCGGCCGGGTCGAGGATCTCGGGCTTGAGCATCACGTCGACGACGACCCGGTGGACAGCCATGGGCGTCAGGTTAGCGGTCCGCTCACGACGCGCGGGTGGTGAAGCGGAGCACCGGCCCGGGCGGCGCGCAGACGCCCGCCGCGTTGCAGGCCCGCACGCTCCACTCGTACGTCGTGGCCGGCCGCAGCCGTCCCTCCCCGAGCCGGTAGCTCGCCCGGGAGCCCGCCGGCACCGCGACGGCAGCCGCGTTGGCGACGTTCCAGCCGGCCAAGCCCGCGGTGCGTACGTGGAAGCGGGCAGTGAGCGTCCCGCCGACCCGGTCGCGGGCGATGCCGGACAGCGTCGGGGTGAGCGAGGCGCCCGTGGTGCCCTGAGCGGGAGCGAGCGAGATCATCGGCAGCGGCACGTCGGTCGTCCGCTTGACCGCCAGCACGCGCCGCACCGACGCCAGCGCGGCGGCCCGTGGGTAGCTGCCGCGGGTGATGGCGGTCCCGACCGCGTCCACGATCGGCCCGGGGCCCGGTCCCGGGTCGACCAGCACCATGTCGGCGCCGGCGGACAGCGCACGCACGGCCGCCTGCGCCGGGGTCAGCCGCATCCCGACCGAGATCGCCCCCATCGACAGCGAGTCGGTCATGAGCAGCCGCTGGGAGCCGGCCCGTTCGCGCAGGTAGCGGTAGGCGTTGGGCGACAGCGTCGCCGGCAGCCCCTGCTCGGTCAGGCCCGGCACGTTGAGGTGGCCGACCATGACCGCCGGCACCCCCGCCCGGAGCAGGTCGGCGAAGGGCAGCAGGTCCCGCTTCTCCAGCGTGGACAGGTGCGGGGTCGTCGCGGCCCGGTCGTGGGTGTTGGCCGCCTGGCCGTGCCCGGGCCAGTGCTTGGCCACCGGCGCGACCCGTGCGGCGCGCATCCCGGCCTGCCACGCCCCCGCGTACGCGCCGACCGCCGCGGGGTCGGCCGAGAAGGCGCGGTCGGTCTGCTCGATGTACCAACCGCGGATGCCGAGGTCGGTCACCGGCGCGAGGTCCATGTCGACCCCGAGCCGAGCCATCTTCGTGCCGTACGACGCGGCCAGGCTGCGGACCTGCGCCGGGCTGCGGGTGCGGCCGAGCTCCTCCGCCGAGGGCAGCGGGCCGAGCAGGGCGCGCAGCCGCTGCACCCGGCCGCCCTCCTCGTCCGAGGCGACCAGCGGCACGACGTTGCCCGCAGCGCGCAGCCGCTTCAGCCGGACACCGAGATCGGCCGGCGGCCGACCGAACAGCACCACTCCGCCGACGCCGTTGCGCACCCAGGGCAGCGCGTCGTCGGTTCGGCTCATGTCGTAGCCGGCCAGCACCAGCTGGGCGGCCAGCTGCCGGTCGGTCCACGTCGACGGGTCACCGGTGGGACCGGCGGCCTGCGCGGGCGGCGCGGCGAGCAGCGGGACCAGCAGGGCGAGGAGAGGCAGCAGGCGGCGCATGCGCACCACTGTGACAGCCCGCCGGTCAGGCGTCGCGCAGCCAGCCGTCGAAGGAGCTGCCGGTCAGCCGCTCGTACGCCTCGACGTACTTGGTCCGGGTCCGGTCCACCACCTCGTCCGGCAGCTCGGGGCCGGGCGCGCTGCGGTCCCAGCCGCTGCTGTCGAGCCAGTCGCGGACGTACTGCTTGTCGTAGGACGGCTGAGGTCGACCGGGAGCCCAGCCGTCGGCCGGCCAGAAGCGCGAGGAGTCGGGGGTCAGCACCTCGTCGCCGAGCGTCAGCCCGCCGGCGGGGTCGTGTCCCAGCTCGAGCTTGGTGTCGGCGAGCAGGATGCCGCGGGTGCCGGCCAGCTCCGCACCGCGGGTGTAGACGGCCAGCGTCACCCGGCGCAGTTCCGCGGCCAGGTCGGCGCCGACGGCCGCCTCCACCGCGGCGTAGGAGACGTTCTCGTCGTGGTCGCCGGCCGCGGCCTTGGTGGCCGGCGTGAACACCGGCTCCGGCAGTTTCGAGCCGTCGTCGAGCCCGGCCGGCAGTGGTTCACCGCAGATCCCGCCGGTCGTCCGGTAGTCCTTCAGGCCGGACCCGGTGAGGTAGCCGCGGGCGACGCACTCGACCGGGACCATGTCGAGGCGCCGGCAGAGCATCGACCGGCCGCGCAGCGCCTCGGCGTACGGCTGCAGCACGGCGGGGAACTCGCTCGTACGCGCCGTGACCAGGTGGTTCGGCACCAGGTCGGCGAGCTGCCCGAACCACCACACGGACAGCCCGGTGAGCACCGCCCCCTTGTCCGGCACACCGGTCGGCAGCACGACGTCGTACGCCGACAGCCGGTCACTGGCAACGAGCAGCAGGTGCTCGGCATCGACCTCGTACAGCTCCCGGACCTTGCCGCGGGCGAGCAGGGGCAGGGGCAGGTCGGTCACGGTGAGAGTCTGACAGCGAGCCGGGGCGGGTCGCGACCCGGCCGACCGGCTTGCCGCTGGAAGATGTCGCCGCCACCCCGTACCCCTCGTGCCGTCCCCGGCGATGTCCGGTACGAAGGCGCCGTCCGCGCCCCCCACGACACACGTCCCGGCCCAGTCCGGGAGAGGAGAGCCTGATGTTCGAGCTGATTCTGGCGAAGGTCGCCGCCCTCACCACCGCGGCGAAGATCGGCGTGGGTGCTGCCACGGCCGCCTCCGTCGTCGCCGTCGGCGGCGCCGCCGGCGTGGTGCCGGTGCTGCCCGAGAAGGCCGAGAAGCCGGCCGTCGAGCAGGTCTCGGAGGAGCAGGTTCCCGGCGGACAGGTCGAGACCGAGGCTGTCGAGGCCAAGGCAGTCGAGACCGAGCAGGACCCCACCGAGGTGGAGTCCGAGGGCAGTCCCGCCCCGCAGGCCGCCTTCGGCCAGTCGGTCGCGGAGCGCGCGAAGCAGGGTGGCGTCACCGGCAGCGAGATCTCGGCCGAGGCCCGGGACCGCGAGCTTCCAGAGCAGGCGAAGGCCGGGCAGGACAGGGCTACCGAGGGTCAGGCGAACGCCGCCACGGGCGAGCAGAAGGCGGCCGAGGGCCAGGCCGAGCGGGAGCAGGCGTCCACCGTGGAGTCCGGCAGCCAGACCAGCGGTGAGGAGCGCGCCGAGGGCGGCGCCGGCAACGGCGACGCCGGACGCGGCACGGCCGACGACGCTCCCGCCGGCGGGTCCGCCCCCGCCGGCACCCCGGCGGAGGAGCGCGCCACTTCCCGCCGCTGATTCCTCCGGCACCACCTGACCGCACCCTGGGCTCTCCTGGCCCGGGGTGCGGTCGCCTGCGCGCCGGGCAGGCCGGCAGACGATGAGCGCAGCGCGGTCCGGGAGCGGGATCTCCCAGTTCGACGAGGTGCTCCTTGCCGCCCGCCTCGGCGAGGGGTGGGCGCTGACCGCGCTGTTTCACGGCTACGCCGGCCCGGTCGGCGGTTACGTCCGGGCCCGCACCTCCGCCGAGGTCGACGACCTCGTCAGTGAGATCTTCACCTCCGCCTTCACGTCGCTGGACCGGTTCACCGGTGGGGAGGCCGACTTCCGCGGCTGGCTGTTCACCATCGCCGCCCGGCGCGTCGTGGACGACCTGCGCCGGCGGGGGCGCCGCGTGCAGACATCGTTCTACGACCCGGCGGACGATCCCCGTACAGAGGCCAGCGCCGAGGACCGCTCCCTGGACCGGATGGGTGAGCAGTGGGCCCGCGGCGTCCTCGACCAGCTCGTTCCCGACCAGCGCGAGGTCCTCCTGCTACGCGTGCTCGGCGACCTCACCGTCGAACAGGTCGCGGCGCAGCTGGGCAAGACCCCGGGCGCCGTCAAGCAGCTGCAGCGACGGGGCCTCGCTGCCGCCGCGAAAATCGTGCAGGCGCAGGGCGTACCCCTGTGAACGCCGTCGACGATGCCCCTACGAGATGAGACGACACCACATGGACGACGCCACCGCCGAGCGGCTGCTGCGCGGCCGCCCGGTCGAACAGCAGCCGGATCTCGGGCCACTCGCCGCCCTGCTGTCCGAGGTGCGCGCGCTCGGTGACGAATCACCCACGCCGACGACGGCGCTGGCCGCCCTGCTGCGCGACGGCTTCGACCCGGCCTCCGCCCCGCCGGCCGGACCGGCGGTCGTTCCCGGACCACCACGGGTGCGACGACGCCTCACGGCGGTGGCCGGCTTCTCGCTGGCCCTCAAGGTCCTCACCGGCTCGGGCGTCGCACTCGCCGGGGTGACCAGCGCGGCCGCCGCCGGTGTCCTGCCAGGCCCCCTGCAGGACGGCGTCACGAGCGTGATTCGCACGCTGACGCCGTTCGACGTGGCCCCGCGCACGGCACCACCCGCGGCTCCGGAGCCCGCTCCCCCGAGCGAGCTCCCCACGCCCGGCCGGCCCGTCCCCGGGGACACGCCCGATCCCGCACCTGCCCCGCTCGACGCGCCGGTGCGCGCCGCCACGCCGCCGCCGGCCCCGCAGGAGGTGCCCTCCCCGCACGAGGAGCGCCCCGGGCAGCCCGCGCCGGGTCAGTCTCCGCCCGAGCAGCCCACACCCGGGCGAACCGGCCAGCCGGGCTCCACGCCGGTTCAGCCCCCCGGACGTCCGACGGCCGCGCCCGGCCAGCCGGGGAGCGAACCGGCCCCGCGTGGCGGCCGCACCTCTGACGGCACGGGCGACACCGCGAGCAGCGACGGCAGCGCGGGCACGGGCGACACCGCGAGCACCGAACGCATCCCGTCGGGCGAGATGGTGGTCGACCCGGCGCCGAGAAATCCTGAGCCGTAGCGGACCGGTGCGCGCTAGCTCAGCGCCGTCAACCGCGCGAAGACCGGGGCGAGGTGCTCGAGGTAGCGCTCCGGACGGCAGACCTCGTCCAGGCGCGCCTCGTCGAGCTGCTGTCCGGCGGCCTGCGCCTCGGCACTCAGCGTCTCCCGGAACGGGGTTCCGGTCTCCCAGGTGCGCATCGCCGCGCGCTGTACGAAGGCGTAGGCGTCTTCCCTGCTGAGGCCGCCCTCCACCAACTCGAGCAGCACCGTGCTGGTGTAGATGAGCCCGCCGCTGCTCTCCAGGTTGGCCCGCATCCGGTCGGCGTCGACGACCAGCCCGGTCACCAGACGGGTGGTCAGGTGGAGCAGGTAGTCGGTGGCGATGCTCGCGTCGGGCAGGGCGACGCGCTCGGTGGAGCTGTGGCTGATGTCGCGCTCGTGCCAGAGCGGGATGCCCTCCATCACCGGGACGACCTGCGCGCGCACGATGCGGGCCATGCCGGCGATGCGCTCGCTGGCGATCGGGTTCTTCTTGTGCGGCATCGCGCTGGAACCCTTCTGCCCCTTGCCGAACGGCTCCCACAACTCGCGCACCTCCGTCCGCTGCCCGTGCCGCACCTCGAGCGCGAAGGCCTCGCAGACGGTGGCGATCACCGCGAGCGCGCCGACCCACTCGCTGACGCCGTCGCGGATCACGACCTGGGTGGCGGCGGGCGCCGGCGTCAGCCCCAGCTCTGCGGCGACGGCCTGTTCCACGGAAGGGTCGATGTTGGAGTACGTCCCGACCGCACCGCTGATCTTCGCGACGGCGACGGCCTCCCGGGCGCGCCGGAGCCGGTCGCGACTGCGGGCCATCGCAAAGGCCAGGTCGGCGACCCGGTGGCCCCAGGTCGTGGGCTCCGCGTGGATGCCGTGCGTGCGACCCACCTTGACGGTGTCCCGGTGCTCGAGGCCGAGGTCGCGCAGCGCCGCCACCAAGGCGTCGCACTTGGCCAGCAGGATGTCGCTCGCCTCGACCAGCTGCAGCGCGAGCGCCGTGTCCAGCAGGTCGCTGCTCGTCATCCCGAAGTGGACGTACGCCGCGGCCTCCCGCGGCTCGGTGTTGTCCGCCCACGCCGACAGGAACGCGATGACGTCATGCTGGGTCACCGCCTCGATCTCCGCGACCGCCTCGGGGGTGGGTGGGGCTGCGGCCCGGACCGGCGCCACACTGTCGGCCGGCACCACGCCCGCAGCGGCGTGCGCCTCCAGGACGAGCACCTCGACCGCGCACCACAGCTCGTACTTGTGGGCCTCGCTCCAGACCCGCCCCATCTCGGGCAAGGTGTAGCGCTCGATCACAGCGGGACTCCTCGGTGGGGCGGGCGGCGGGGCACCACTGTCCCATCGCCGGCCGGTCCGGGGACGAGGACCTGGCCCGCCGTCGCCCGCAGAGCGATGTCGGTACGCCAGTGCGCACCGCGCAGATCGACCGCCGCGATCCCGCCGTAGGCGCGGCGGCGTGCCTCGTCCAGCGTCGGCCCGACAGCCGTCACCGACAGCACCCGCCCTCCCGAGGAGACGACGCGGTCGCCCTCGCGGCGGGTCCCGGCGTGCAGCACGTCGACCTCCGGCGGCACGTCCCGCACCGCGACCTCGTCACCGTTGACCGGTGACGCCGGGTAGCCCTCAGCGGCCACCACGACCGTCACCGCGGCCCCGGCCCGCCACTGCAGCGGCCCCACCGTGGAGAGCCGCCCGGTCGCGCAGGCGTGCAGCACCCCCGCCAGTGGCGTCTCCAGCAACGCGAGCACCACCTGCGTCTCCGGATCGCCGAAGCGGCAGTTGAACTCGATCACCTGCGGTCCGCTCGACGTCAACGCGAGCCCGGCGTAGAGCAGTCCGGTGAACGGGGTGCCGCGGCGTGCCATCTCGTCCACGACCGGCTGGAGCACCTCGCGGTGCACCTGCTCGACGGTGCCGGCCGGGAGCCAGGGCAGCGGCGCGTACGCCCCCATCCCTCCGGTGTTCGGACCCTCGTCGCCGTCGCCGACCCGCTTGAAGTCCTGGGCCGGCAGCAACGGCACGACGGTCGTCCCGTCGCAGAGGGCGAACAGCGACACCTCGGGCCCGTCGAGGAAGGCCTCCACGACGACGGCGGAGCCGACCGAGGAGAGCACGTCACGGGCGAACGCCTGCGCCGCCGCGAGGTCGCTGCCGACGTGCACGCCCTTGCCGGCGGCCAGCCCGTCGGCCTTGACGACGTACGGCGCCGGTGCGGCGGCCAGGTACTCGGCGCACTGTCCCGCGTCGGTGAACAGCTCGGCCGCGGCGGTGGCGACGCCGGCCGCGCGCATCACCTGCTTGGCGAAGCTCTTGCTGCCCTCGATCCGGGCTGCCTGCGCCGACGGGCCGAAGCAGGCGATGCCGGCATCCCGCAGGGCATCGGCCACCCCCGCGACCAGCGGGACCTCCGGGCCGACGACCACGAGGTCGGCACCGACCTCCTGTGCGAGGGCGGTGACGGCCGCTCCGTCGTCCACGGTCAGCGGGCGGTTCTCGGCCAGCGAACCGGTGCCGGCGTTCCCGGGGGCACAGACGAGGTCGGTCACGGCAGGGTCACGCGAGAGCGCACGGAGCAGGGCGTGCTCGCGGGCACCGGAGCCGAGGACGAGGATCTTCACGAGATCGACGCTAACGTGCAGGCGCGATCCACCACTCGCCGGACGCGCTGTCCGGCGTTCTCGGTGCCAGCCCTGTTCATGGATCAGGCGCTGCTGGCGCCGAGATCGAACGGGCGGCTGACCGGAGCAGCGCGAATCAGCCGGATGCTTGCGCTGGAGTGTCGGGTCAGCGACTCGCGCATCGACATGTGCCGCGCAGCGGCTGTACAGCAGGGGTCAACTTTTCCTGATGCTTGACCTGTGGTGTACACCGCCCGACAGCACACAGCCCATTGTGGAGCGGCGCGCTGTCCCCATGACCAAGCAGTCACCGTCACCGGGCGGCCTTACACGTGCGCCCAGACTGTCGGCCCGTCAGGCGGGGCAGTCCCGGGGCGGCCAGTCGATCGCGCCTGCCACCTCCGCCGTCGTCATCCCGAGGACGTCCGAGCGGTTCCGCTCGGCCTGCCCGTCCTGCAGCGCGAAGCAGCGCACCGAGCGGTCCTGCCAGTCGACGACCAGCAGCTCCCGCACGCCGCGCGCGGTGTAGAAGCCGAGCTTGTCGAAGGTCATGTCGTCGGGCGAGAGCACCTCGACGACCAGCAGCGCCGTGTCGTGCCAGACCCCTGGGGGGCCGGGCAGCAGCCCGGCGTCGGGGATGCGGAAGTCGTCCGGGGCGCCCAGGTTGAAGGTGACGACTGCCCGTACGCCGAGACGCCGCGCTGCCGGCTTCAGGAGCGCGAAGAGCTCCCCCTGCACCACGCCGTGGTTGGAGTGCGGGTCGGGCGCCACGACGTACCGCCCCTCCCACACCTCGTCGAAGCGGTCCGCACCGGCTCTGCGGCGGCGCTCGAGGTACTGCTCGAGCTCCGGCGGCCGGGGACCGCGGATGATCGTCGTCATCGCTGCTCCTGCCACGGAATCGACGGTAGGGCACGCCGGCGGCGCCGCATCAGCGTCGTCCACACCGCGAGCGCCGTCCACAGCACCGTCGCCCACGTCGGTCCGGACGTCGCAGCAGCCTCACCCGAGCAGCGGCCGCAGCTCGAGGGTCTGCTCCCGGTCGGGACCCACCCCGATGGAGGCGAACGGCGCGCCACTGAGCTGCTCCAGCGCCGTCACGTACGCCTGCGCCGTCCTGGGCAGGTCGTCGAAGGTGCGCGCACCGGTGATGTCCTCGTCCCACCCGTCGAACAGCTCGTACACCGGCTTCGCGTGGTGGAAGTCGCTCTGTGACATCGGCATCTCGTCGAAGCGACGGCCGTCCACCTCGTACGCCACGCAGACCGGGATCTTCTCCCAGCCGGTCAGGACGTCCAGCTTGGTGAGCACGAAGTCGGTGACCCCGTTGACGCGCGAGGCATAGCGGGCGATGACCGCGTCGTACCAGCCGCACCGGCGCGGCCGGCCGGTGGTGGTGCCGTACTCGTGGCCGTTCGCGCGCAAACGCTCGCCGTCCTCGCCATCCTGACCGGCACCAGCGAGCTCGGTGGGGAAGGGACCTTCACCCACGCGCGTCGTATAGGCCTTCACCACCGCGATCACCTTGTCGACCCGACGCGGACCGATCCCACTCCCGGTGCAGGCCCCGCCGGCCGTCGCCGACGACGACGTGACGAACGGGTAGGTGCCGTGGTCGACGTCGAGCAGCGTGGCCTGCCCGCCCTCGAGCAGCACCGTCTCGCCCCGGTCGAGCGCCGCATTGAGCAGCAGCGAGGTGTCGGCCACCATCGGCCGGACCCGGTCGACGTAGGACAGCAGCTCCTCGACGACCTCGTCGACCGCCACGGCCTTGCGGTTGTAGACCTTGACCAGCACCTGGTTCTTCAGCTCCAGAGCACCCGCGACCTTCTGCCGCAGGATGCCCTCGTCGAACAGGTCCTGCACGCGGATGCCGATGCGGTTCATCTTGTCGGCGTAGGTGGGACCGATGCCGCGGCCGGTCGTGCCGATCTTGCGGTTGCCGAGGAAGCGCTCGGCGACCCGGTCCAAGGTCCGGTTGTACGACGCGATCAGGTGCGCGTCGGCGGACAGCAGCAGCTTCGCGCAGGACACCCCGCGGGCCTCGAGCGCGTCGATCTCCTCGAACAGCACCGAGAGGTCGACGACGACGCCGTTGCCGATCACCGGGACGCAGCCTGGTGACAGGATGCCGCTGGGCAGCAGGTGCAGCGCGTAGGTGTCGTCGCCGATGACGACGGTGTGCCCGGCGTTGTTGCCGCCGTTGAACTTGACCACGTAGTCGACCGAGCCGCCGAGCTGGTCGGTGGCCTTGCCCTTGCCCTCGTCGCCCCATTGGGCACCCACGAGCACGAGTGCGGGCATGGTTGGCTCCTGTCGGCACGACACAGCCCCGGGCGCAAAGCGCGCGCGGGGCTCTTGCGGGGGAAGGTTAGCCGACATGAGCCGATCCTCCGAGGGACACCTGCTGCTCGCCAGCGACCGCGCCGGCAGCACCGAGGACGAGGCGGTCGAGGCGGCCCGGGCCGTCCTGGCCGAGGCGGGCCCAGTGCAGGTGGTCTCGACCGGGACGTCCGAGGAGCTGGACCGGGCGCTGGACAACTGCGGCGACCGCCGGCTGGTGGTGGCCGGGGGCGACGGGAGCCTGCACCTCGCGGTCCGCCGGTTGAGGGCTCGCGGCGAGCTGGCCGAGCGACCGATCGCGCTGGTGCCGCTGGGCACCGGCAACGATCTGGCCCGCGCCCTGGACCTGCCGCTGGACCCGGCCGAGGCGGCGCGGCTGGTGCTGACCGGCCGACCCGTACCGATGGACCTGCTGGTCGACGACGCCGACGGGATCGTGGTGAACGCCGTGCACGTCGGCGTCGGGGCGGAGGCCGGCGCCCGCGCAGGCCGGCTCAAGCCGCTGCTGGGCCTGCTGGCCTATCCGTTCGGCGCCGTCGCCGCCGGGCTCCGGTCCACCGGCTGGCGGCTGCGTGTGGAGGTCGACGGGCGGGTGCTGGCCGACGACCACCGGCGCGCGCTCATGGTGGGCATCGGCAACGGCCCCAGCATCGGCGGCGGCACGGTGCTGCTGCCGGGCGCGCGCCCGGACGACGGGCTGCTGGACGTGCTGGTGTCCCGGGCGATCGGGCCGCTGGCGCGGGTGCGGTACGGCAAGGCGCTGACGGCGGGCACGCACCTGCACGACCCGGATGTGCGCCATGCTCGCGGCCGGTCGGTCACCGTCAGCGGTGAGCCCGTCGCGGTCAACGCCGACGGCGAGCTGGGGGAGCAGGTCACCCGCCGCACCTGGACCGTCGAGCCCGCATGCTGGTCCCTGCTGCGCCCGTAGCCGTCAGAGGAAGCGGTGGACGAGGGTGGTGGCCTTCTCCTGCGCCTTCTGGTGCAGGGGGCGGTCGGCCCACCGGCGCGGCTCGATCCGCACGCAGCGCTCGAGGTCACGGTCGAAGTCGCCCTCGAGCTGCCGGGCCACGTCCTGGTCCAGGACGGTGAGCACGACCTCCTCGTCGTGCTGCATCGATCGCCGGTTCATGTTGGCCGAGCCGATGACACCGGCGATGCCGTCCACCGTCGTGACCTTGGCGTGCAGCATCGACGGCTGGAACGCCCAGATGCGCACCCCCCCGTCGGTGAGGTCGGCGTAGAGCGACTCGCTGGCCAGCTGGCAGACCCGCTTGTCGGCGTACGGGCCCGGCAGCATGATGTCGACCTGCACGCCCCGGGCGACCGCCTCGAGCAGCAGCGACTGGAAGCACGCGTCAGGCACGAAGTAGGCGGTCATCATCCGCAGCCGCTCCTGCGCGGACTCGATCATGACGCGGAAGACGGTGGCCATGTCGTTCCAGCCGACGCTGGCGCTGCCGCGGGCGACCTGCACGACCGCGCCGCCCTCGGCGAACGTGTGCTCCGGGAAGGTGCGGCACACCTCGATCAGCGGGTGACCGGTCTCGGCCCAGTTCTGCGCGAAGGACGCGGACAGGCCGTCCACCGCGGGACCGATCACCCGGACGTGGGTGTCCCGCCACTCGGTCTCGTCCCGGGCGTCGCCACACCACTCCTGCGCGATACCGACCCCGCCGGTGAAGCCGACCCGCTCGTCACAGATGAGCACCTTGCGGTGGGTCCGGTGGTTCTGCTTGAGCGGCGAGGTGAGCTGACCGAGCGACAGCGGCTTGCGGAACCACTCGACCCGGACACCGCAGTCGGTCATGTGGTCGATCAGGGCGGTGTCGATGAGCCGGCCGCCGATGGCGTCGAGTAGCACCCGGACGACCACGCCGCTGCGCGACCGTTCCGCCAGCGCGTGCGCGAACTCCTGTGCGATGTCACCGCGCCAGTAGACGAAGGTCAGGAAGTCGATGGTGCGTGTGGAGGACCGGATCGCCGCGAGCATGGCCGGGAAGATCTGGTCTCCGTTGCGCAGCAGGGTCAGGTCGTTACCCTCGCTGGCCGGGATGCCCAGCAGCGCCTCCAGCCGCCGGCGGAGGTCGCGGACCCGCTCCTGTCTGACGGTGTCCACCACCGGGGACGCCGCAGCCGCCCGCTCCATCCGCCTGCCACCTCCGGTCGTCGGAACCGCACCTACCCGCTCGCGCACACGCAGCGCTGCGCCACCCGGGTGACGGCCTCCGCAGTCTGCCTGCCCCTGACGCGCATCGCCGGAACGGACCGGCTGTCTCGGCCAGGCTCAGCTGTCCAGGGCGTCCACCGCGGCCGGGTCGCTCTCGGACAGGAACTGCCGGACCCGGGCGGCCTCGTCGTCCTCGCCGATCGCCCCCGCGGCCCGGCCGAGCGCGTGCAGCGCACGCAGGAAGCCGCGGTTCGGCTCGTGCGACCAGGGCACCGGGCCGTAGCCCTTCCACCCTGCGCGGCGCAGCGCGTCCAGCCCTCGGTGGTAGCCGGTACGGGCGTAGGCGTAGCTCGCGACGAAGGCGCCGCGGGCATAGGCCTGTTCGGCCAGCACCGCCCACGCCAGCGAGCTGGCCGGGTGCGCCGCCGCGACATCGGTCGGGTCACCGCCTCGCTCGAGCAGGTCGCGCGGACCCGGCTCCTCGGGCAGCAGGGTGGGCGGCGGGCCGCCCAGCAGGTCTTTGCCGGTGATGCTCATGCCGCCAGTCTGCCTGAGGCACTGTGGCGGCGTGAACTACGCACGTACGACGGTGCGCCGGCTGCTCGGCGGCACCGCCCATCCGGGCGGCGAGGCACTGACCCGGCACGTCCTCGGGCGGCTGGCCCTGCCGACCGGCGCGCTGGTGGCCGACGTGGCGTGCGGCGACGGTGCGACGCTGCGCCTGCTGGCCGCGCACGGGTTGCTCGGGGTCGGTGTAGACCTCGAGCCGGCGGCGGTGGAACGGGCGCGGGCACATCGGCAGCCGGCCGTGCTCGGGGACGCGGCGGCCCTGCCCCTGGCGAGCGGGGCGTACGACGCCGTCGTCTGCGAGTGCGCGGTCTCGACCTTCGACGATCCGGCCCGGGCGCTGGCCGAGATGGCGCGGGTGCTGCGGCCGGGCGGCGCCGTGGCGGTCACCGACGTGCTGCTGCGCCGCGATCTGGCCGCACCGGGGGTGGTGGCGGCGGTCGACGCGTTGACGACCGCCCGGACGATGCCGGGTTACGTCGCACTGCTCGAGGGGGCCGGTCTGCGGGTGGTGCGGACCGAGGACCGGGCCGCCGACGCGCTCGCGCTGTGCCGCCGGCTGGCCCGCCGGCTGGCCCTGGTGGGTGCCCTACGGCAGGCTTCGACCGCCCGCGACTGCGCGCGGGCGGTCGAAACGGGCGCGCTCGGCTACGGGCTGCTGGTGGCCGTCCGGGCCGGCTAGCACGACCGCGGAGGTCCAGGCCAGGTCCCACAGCTGCTGGTCCACCGTGCCGCGGGGAGTCGAGACCTGCTTCTCGCGGGCGAACGCCGCGGCGGCCCGGGCGGTCTGTGGCCCGAAGTGGCCATCCACGGTGATCGTCCAACCACGGGCCGCCATCCGGCGCTGCCAGTGCTTGACGGCGATCCGGTAGGTCGAGCGGTCCTCGACCGTCAGGACGTGGCCGTCGAAACGAGGCGGCGCCGTCACCTCGAGGGCACGGATCGCGGCGATCCGCGCGGCGCGCGCCTGGGCCTGGGCCTGGGCCTGGGCCACGACAGCCGCCCGCTTGCGGCTGGCCCGCTGCGCTGCGGCCCGGCGCTCGGCAGACGAAAGCGTCGGCTGCGTGGTGGAGGACGTGGCCGTGGAGCCGCCGTCGCCGGCCAGCCCGAGCTTGCGGGAGCAGGCCGGCCAGGGGGACCAGCCACGCTGGCTGTGCAGCTTCTGCCCGGCCGCGATCTGGGTGGACCTGCTGGCCTGGTGCGGGTAGCCACTCATGCCGACCCCGCGCCAGGTGGCCAGGTTGAACTGGAGCCCGCCGTAGTAGCCGTTGCCGGTGTTGATGTCCCAGCGGCCGCCGCTCTCGCAGGAGGCGAGCCGCTCGAACTGCGCCATCGTCCCGCCGGCCGAGGCCGACGAGGCGACCACTGCGGCGTCGGTGGCGGCGAAGGCCGCGGTCATGCCACCGGCCATCATGACCGGGACCGCCTTCGAGGGCTTGGCGTGCCGGGCGGTCTTGCGCGGGAAAAGGGCCAGGGACAGCAGGTCGGACACAGGCAGGGGTTCCTCTCCTCACGCCTGCGGGTCAACCTGTGGGTCCCCCGCTCCTGCCCCCGGCACGACGGGGAGGCCGGCTCCCCGGGGCAGGACTCGGCGGAAGGGAGGCGGCACCACGCCGAGCGGCGTGACCGGTGAAACATAACGGATCGATGACGAGAGGGGTAGGGCCTGCCTCAACTGATGCGGGTGCCGGTGCTCCGGAGGTCCGCACAGGCACGTACCACCCGGGCGGCCATGCTCGTTTCGGCCGCCTTGCCCCAGGCACGCGGGTCGTACAGCTTCTTGTTGCCGACCTCGCCGTCGACCTTCAGGACACCCTCGTACTGCGTGAACATGTGATGTGCGACGGGTCGGGTGAAGGCGTACTGGGTGTCGGTGTCGACGTTCATCTTCACGACGCCGTGGTCCAGCGCCTCCCGGATCTCCTCCAGCAGCGAGCCGGACCCGCCGTGGAAGACCAGGTCGAAGGGCTTGTCGGCACCGGTCTTCGCGCCGACGGCGTCCTGGATGTCCTTCAGGATGGACGGCGCGAGCTTGACGTTGCCGGGCTTGTAGACGCCGTGCACGTTGCCGAAGGTCGCCGCCAGCAGGTAGCGGCCGTTCTCGCCGGTGCCGAGCACCTCCGCGGTACGCAGCGCGTCCCCGGGCGTGGTGTACAGCTTCTCGTTGATGGCGTTCTCGACGCCGTCCTCCTCGCCGCCGACGACCCCGATCTCCAGCTCCATCACCATCCGGGCGGCCGCGCACTGCTCGAGCAGCTCCTTCGCGATCGACAGGTTCTCCTCGAGCTCGATGGCCGAGCCGTCCCACATGTGCGACTGGAACAACGGCTCGCGGCCGGCGGCGACCCGCTCCTGGCTGATCGCGATCAGCGGGCGCATGTAGCTGTCGAGCTTGTCCTTGGGGCAGTGGTCGGTGTGCAACGCGATCTGCACGTCGTAGGCCTTCGCGACCTGGTGGGCGTACTCCGCGAGCGACTGCGCGCCGAGCACCATGTCCTTGACGGTGCTGCCGGACAGGTACTCGGCCCCGCCGGTGGAGATCTGCACGATGCCGTCGGACTGCGCCTCCGCGAAGCCGCGCAGCGCCGCGACGAGCGTCTGCGAGCTGGTGACGTTGATCGCCGGATAGGCGAAACGGCCGACCTTGGCCCGGTCGAGCATCTCGGCGTAGGCGTCGGGTGTGGCGATCGGCACGGTCGGTCTCCTCGGTCGGGCTCGGCAGGGCGGTCGGCTCGCCGCTCGCGAGCATGCCAGAGAATCCGGCGCCGCCTTGCCTGCGGCCGGCCCGGGCGCGGGATGGCGAACTGGTCACTGTTCGCGTGGCTGCCTGACGGATACGGCTGCGGCTGGTACACCAGAGCATCGGCAGCCGCCGGCGCCCTTCCCGGAAGGACAGGCATGACATCCCCCTCCCGCCGCGGCGTGGTCGGCGCCGCGCTGCTCGCGCTGCTCGCGCCGATCGCGCTGGCGACGCCCGCCTCGGCGAGCACCACCGCCAACGAGATCGTCTACACCTTCGACGAGAACAACGACGGCATCTACAGCGTCGTGCTCCGCGACCTGGAGAGCCGCCGGCTGACGACCGTGCTGCCGGCCGACACCACGAACGAGTGGATCTACGACGAGCCCGAACTCTCGCCGGACGGCGGCCGGATCGCGCTGTCCACGGACCGGGCCGGCGGGGTGAACCTCGTCGAGGGCATCGCCGTCGTGAACCGGGACGGCAGCGGGTTCCGCCGGCTCACCGAGCCCCCCCAGTCCGAGAACAGCTTCTCCCTCGACGTCAGCCCGGCCTGGTCGCCCGACGGGACGAGGCTGGTCTTCACCCGGATCAGCGTGACCACCGGCGCCGACTCGACCCAGGCGGTCGACACCACCGTGTTCACCGTCGCGGCGGCCGGCGGCACCGCGGCCCCGCTGACCGGCGCTGAGGACGGCTACACCGCCGACTGGAGCCCGGACGGCAAGAAGATCGTCTTCGCCGCGGTCGCGGACGGCAGCACCGACGACAGCGGCCCGTTGACCGTCGTGAACGCCGACGGCTCCGGCGGTCGCACCCCGCTCGGACCGAGCGGCTACTCACCCGCCTGGTCCCCCGACGGCAGCACCATCGCCTACGCCACCGTCACGGTGCGGGACAGCGACACGGCCCGCGGCCAGGACGTCGCCCAGATCGCCACCGTCCCGGCCACCGGCGGCACCGGGCGGGTGCTGGCGGCCACCCGTCCGGGCAGCGCACCGAGCGTCGCGGAATACCCCGCCTGGACCCCCGACGGCGAGAGCATCGTCTACGACGTCTACGGCTACTCCTCCACCGATGCCTTCCCGCCCGGGGACCTGTGGGCCGTCGACCGGAACGGCGTACGGGCCGGCCGGGTCACCGCCACACCCGGCGACGAGGCGCAGGTGCACGTGCAGGGCCCGAAGCCGGTCGCCGTCTCTGCGGGTACCGAGTCGACGTACGTGCCGGTGACGCCCAAGCGGGTCCTGGACACCCGCGAGGGGCTCGGCGCGCCGACCGGCAAGATCGGGCCTGCAGGCACCGTCGAGCTGGCCGTCCGAGGGCTGCAGACGGCGCCGACGGCCGTGCCGGCGGACGCCACCGCGGTGGTGCTCAACGTGACGGTCACCGGCACGACCGCCTCGACCGACGTCCGGGCCTATCCGAGCGGGACCCCCGTGCCGGGCGCCAGCAACCTGAATGCCGGAGCCGGCTCGACCGTCCCGAACCTCGTGACGGTCGCGATCGGCGGCAACGGCGGCGTGACCCTGCGCAACAGCGGCGGCACCGTGCACCTCATCGCCGACATCGCCGGCTACTACGTGCCCGGCAACCGGGGCGCAGGGTTCGCCGCCGTCGACCCGAGCCGCATCCTGGACACCCGCTCGCCGGCCGTCGGCGCGCCGGCCGGCAAGGTCGGTCCGGAGGGCTTCCTCGACCTGCGGGTCACCGGGGCGCTGTCCACCGCCGACGGCCGCACGATCAGCGTCCCGGCCGACGCGCGGGCCGTCGTCCTGAACGTCACGGTCACCGGAGCGACGTCCGCGACCGACATCCGCGTCTACCCGACTCCGACTGACGGGTCGGTGCCGACGGTGAGCAACCTCAACGTCCGGGCCGGGCAGACCGTGCCGAACCTCGTGACGGTCGCCGTGGGCGAGGGCGGGAAGGTGCGGCTGCGCAACCTCGGTGGCACGGTCAACCTGATCGCCGACCTGGCCGGCTACTACTCCCCCGGTGCGACGGGACGCTTCGTGCCGGTCTCGCCGGCCCGCTTCCTCGACACCCGCAGCGGGGTCGGCGGCGCCCCGATCCCGGTCACCGCGGAGGGCTTCGTGGACCTCAAGGTGGCCGCGGCACCGGGGTCGACGCCCCACCGGGGCGTCCCGGCCGGGGCGACCGCGGCCGTGCTCAACCTCACCGGCACCGGCGTCACCGCCAGCACCGACGTGCGGGCCTACCCGGTCGGCGCGGCCACGGTGCCGACGGTGAGCAACCTCAACCTGAGCAAGAGCACCACGCGGGCCAACCTGTCCATCGTCAAGGTCGGCACCGACGGCCGGATCCGGATCCGCAACGGCGCCGGGCAGGTCAACCTGATCGGTGACCTGGCCGGCTACATGATCGGCTAACTAGCCCGCTCCCGCTCCCCCTTGCGTCATGCTCTGCGCGCACCTCGGTGCTCCGGAGAGCATGACGCAAGGGATCTGGAGTTCAGCCGTGGTTGCCGTCGCGGACGTCCCGGGCGATGTCGGCCTCGACCACCTCAAAGGCCTTGCGCGCCGCGATGAGCACCGGGTCCCAGACCGGCGCGAACGGCGGCGCGTAGGACAGGTCGAGGCCGAGCACCTCGTCGACGCTCATCTGGTTCCAGATGGCGGTGGCGAGCACGTCGATCCGTTTGGCCGCCCCCTCGCGCCCGGCGAGCTGGGCGCCGAGCAGCTTGCCCGTGCGCTTCTCGGCGGTCAGCTTCACCCGGATCGGCTCGGCGCCCGGGAAGTAGCCGGCGCGGGTGGTCGAGTCGACGTGCGCGGTGACGAAGCGGTAGCCGGCCGCCTCCGCCTCGGCCTCCGACAGGCCCGTGCGGGCGACCTCCAGGTCACACACCTTGGTGACCGCGGTACCGACGACCCCCGGGAAGGTGGCGTAGCCGCCGCCCAGGTTGATGCCGACGACCCGGCCCTGCTTGTTGGCGTGCGTGCCGAGCGCGACGACCATCCGCTGGCCGGACAGCCGGTGCCAGGTCTCGACGCAGTCGCCGGCCGACCAGACGCCGGGCACGTCCGTGCGCATCCGGTTGTCGACCCGGATCCCACCCGAGGAGCCCAGCGGGATGCCGGCGGCCTGGGCGAGGTCGACGTTGGGGCGCACTCCCAGCCCGAGGATGACCAGGTCGGCCGGCAGCCGGCGGCCGTCGGCGGTGTGGACGGCGACCGCCCGGCCGTCGGTCCCCGTCTCGACGCGGGTGGCCGGCTGGCCGAAGACCAGGGTGATGCCGAGTCCGGCGACGGCGTCGCGGATGAACTCCCCGATGTCGGGGTCGAAGGTGCCGATCGGTGTCGGCGACCGGTTCACGACGGTGACGTCGAGACCGCGGACCTTGCACGCCTCGGCCAGCTCCAGGCCGATGTAGCCGCCACCGACGACGACCACACGCTCGACCCGGCCGCTGTCCAACTCGGCGATGAGGTCCTCACCGTCGTCGAGCACCTGCACGCCGTAGACCCCGGGGGCCTGGAAGCCCTCAGCCGTCGGGCGCATCGGCACGCTGCCCGTGGCGTAGACCAGCGCGTCGTACGGCTCGTCGTACTCCCGGCCGGTGAGCAGGTCGCGCGCCGTCACGCGGCGGCCGGCCAGGTCGATCGCCACGACCTCGGTGCACAGCCGGACGTCGATGCCGTTGGCCCGGTGCTGCTCCGGACTGCGCGAGATCAGCTCCGCCTCGCTGCCGACCACCCCGCCGATCCAGTACGGGATTCCGCAGGCGGAGTACGAGGTGGCGCGGCCGCGCTCGAACGCGACGATCTCCAGGTCGCTCTCGCCCCGGCGCTTACGGGCCTGACTGGCCGCGCTCATGCCCGCGGCGTCGCCGCCGATGACCACCAGCCGCTCGCGTGCCATGGGTGGACGGTACCGGCGGCTAGCCTGGCGCGATGCTCGCCGCCTCCTCCGTCCCGCTCGCCCTGGGCCCCGAGTGGCTGTCGCCGGACGCCCTGGTCAAGGCCGGACTGGTCGTGCTGCTGCTCGTCGTCTTCGTCGAGAGCGGCCTGCTGGTGGGCTTCTTCCTGCCGGGTGACTCGCTGCTGTTCACCGCCGGGCTGCTCATCAACACCCAGGACGTCCTGCCGCTGTGGCTGGTGCTGCTGACCGTACCGATCGCAGCGATCGCCGGCGACCAGGTCGGCTACTACATCGGCAAGAAGGCCGGGCCGCACGTCTTCAACCGTCCCGACTCGCGCTTCTTCCAGCAGGAGTACGTCGACAAGGCCTATGCGTACTTCGAGAAGTACGGCGCCCGGACGATCGTCATCGCCCGCTTCGTGCCGATCGTGCGGACCTTCGCGCCGGTCTGCGCGGGCGTCGGGCGGATGCGCTACCGCACGTTCCTGACCTACAACGTGATCGGCGGCCTGCTGTGGGGTGCGGGCGTCGTGCTGCTCGGCTACTTCCTCGGGCAGATCGCCTTCGTCGCGGACAACATCGAGGCGATGATCCTCGGCATCGTCGCGCTGTCGGTGCTGCCGATCGTGGTCGAGGTGCTCCGCGCGCGGCGCACCCAGCGGTCAGGGCCGCCGGCCGAGCGGCGCGAGCTGCCGGAGGACATCCCGATCGAGTAGTGATCCACGCGAACCTCGAGGTGGTTTCCCGCACCGGATCCACCTTGAACTTCGCGTGGATCACGAGGCAGGCTCAGCCCAGGTCGAGGTCCTGCAGCGAGTAGAGATGGCGGTACGGCACCCCCTCGGCCTCGATCTTCTGGCCGGCGCCGGTGTCCCGGTCGGCGATCGTCGCCACCGCCACGGGGGTGGCCCCCGCCTCGCGCACCGCGGCCAGTGCGGTCAGCGGCGAACCGCCGGTGGTGGTGGTGTCCTCGACGACGAGCACCCGCCGCCCCGCGATGTCCGGTCCCTCGACGCGGCGCTGCAGGCCGTGCGCCTTGGCCTGCTTGCGCACCACGAACGCGTCCAGCCGCCGGCCCTGCGCGGCTGCTGCGTGCAGCATCGCGGCGGCGATCGGGTCGGCACCCATGGTGAGGCCGCCGACCGCGTCGTAGTCCAGATCGGCGGTGAGCTCGAGCAGCTGGCGGCCCACCAAGGGCGCGGCCAGGCCGGACAGCGTGATGCGGCGCAGATCGACGTAATAGTCGGCCTCGCGGCCGGAGGACAGCGTGACCCGCCCGTGCACCACGGCGAGGTCGCGGACGAGGGACAGCAACTGCTCGCGGTCGGTCACGGCGTCGACCCTAGGCGAGCCGCGCCGCAGCCGTTCTCGCTGTCTTGAGTACCCGGCGGCCGGGCGGCTGTGGCACCCGGTTCAGGCGGCTCAGGCGCCGGTGGCAGGGCGGCTGTGGCACCGGGTTCAGGCGCCGGCCGCCGGGCGGCTGTGGCACCGGGTTCAGGCGGCTCAGGTGCCGAGCAGCCGCCGCTCGAACTCCTCCGGCAGGCCTGGGATCACGGTGCTCGCTCAGGGGTTGCGGCCGGGGAAGCGGCTCTGCAGCCCGCGCACGACGCTGCGCTGGACGCTCGCCGGGATCATCCGGGTGGCGGCGACGATCGCCTTGTACTGCGCGCCCGGCACGCTCAGCGACTTCCCCTTGCCCAGGTCGGTGAGCGCGGTACGCACGACGTCGTCGGCAGCCAGCCACATCGGCTCCGGGATGCCGCTGGTGTCCATCTGCCCGCGGCTGTGGAACTCGGTGCGGGTGAAGCCCGGACACAGGGCGAGCACCTTCACACCCTGTGCGGAGTACTGCAGGTGCAGCGACTCGCTGAAGTTGGTGACCCAGGCCTTGGACGCGCTGTAGGTGGCGGAGCGGGTGCCGGGGGCGAAGCCGGCGACGCTGCCGACGTTGACGACCGCGCCGCTACGGCGGACGACCATGGGCGCGAGCGCCGCGTGCGTGAGCCGCAGCACGGCCCGCACGTTCAGCCTCAGCAGGTGCTCCTCATCGGCCAGGTCGACCTCGTGGAACGCGCCCGTGGTCCCGAGGCCGGCGTTGTTCACCAGCAGGTCGATTCCGGCGGCGCAGCGCTTCTCGACGACGGCGCAGCCCTCGTCGTCGGCGAGGTCGGCCGGCAGGACCTCGACCTGCACGCCGTAGGACCGCAGCTGCTCAGCCTTGCTCTCCAACCGGGCGGCATCACGGGCGACCAGGACCAGGTCGTGCCCGCGGCCGGCGAGCTGGCGGGCGAAGGCGGCACCGATGCCGGCCGTCGCACCTGTGACGAGTGCAGTGGTCATGCCCCGCAGGCTAGCTAGCCAGCCCCGCCGCCACCGCCACCCCCTTGCGTCATGCTCCACCCGCGGCGCAGTGCTCCGCTGAGCATGACGCAAGCAGGGGGGGCGCAAGGCAGGGCTTACACCTCGGCGCGCACCGCCGGCGCGACGGTCAGCCCGTTGCCGTCCTCGGCCCGGTCCACCACCACCTCGTCCCCGTCACGCACCTCGCCTGCGAGCAGCGCCCGGGCGAGAGTGTCCCCGATCGCCTTCTGCACCAGCCGGCGCAGCGGCCGGGCGCCGTAGACGGGGTCGTAGCCGGTCAGCGTCAGCCACTCGCGCGCCGCCTCCGTGACAGTCAGCGTGAGCCGCCGGTCGAGCAGCCGCCTGGCGAGCAGGGCGACCTGCAGGTCGACGATCCGGGCCAGCTCTGCTGTCCCGAGCGCGTCGAAGACCACGACCTCGTCGAGCCGGTTGAGGAATTCCGGCTTGAACGCCGAGCGGACGACGCCCAGCACCTTGTCCCTGCGCTGGTCGGACGTGAGCAACGGGTCGCTGACGAAGGCGCTGCCCAGATTCGATGTGAGCACCAGGATCGTGTTCCGGAAGTCGACCGTCCGACCCTGGCCATCGGTCAGCCGGCCGTCGTCGAGCACCTGCAGCAGCACGTCGAAGACGTCCGGATGCGCCTTCTCGACCTCGTCGAGAAGCACCACGGCGTACGGCCGGCGGCGGACCACCTCGGTGAGCTGGCCGCCCGACTCGTAGCCCACGTAGCCGGGCGGCGCGCCGACCAGCCTGGCCACCGAGTGCTTCTCGCCGTACTCGCTCATGTCGATGCGGGTCATCGCGCGCTCGTCGTCGAACAGGAACTCCGCCAGCGCCTTGGCCAGCTCGGTCTTGCCGACGCCGGTCGGCCCGAGGAACAGGAACGAGCCGGTCGGCCGGTCCGGGTCGGAGATCCCGGTCCGGGCGCGGCGTACGGCATCGGAGACGGCCCGCACCGCCTCGACCTGGCCGACCAGCCGCCGTCCCAGCTCCTCCTCCATGCGCAGCAGCTTGGCGGTCTCGCCCTCGAGCATCCGGCCGGCCGGGATGCCGGTCCACGCGCTGACGACCTGGGCGATGTCGTCCGGGCCGACCTGCTCCTCGACCATCCGGTCGGCGCTCTCGGCTGCTGCGCTCGCCTCGGCCAGCTCCTTCTCCAGCGCGGGGATCTCGGCGTACGACAGCCGCGACGCGGTGGTGAGATCGCCCTCGCGCTGGGCCTTCTCGACCTCCGTGCGCAGAGCGTCGAGCTGCTGCTTGAGCTCGCCGACCCGGTTGAGGCCGGACTGCTCGTGATCCCAGCGCGCAGTCAGAGCAGCCAGATCCGCTGAACGATCGGCCATCTCGCGCCGCAATTGCTCCAGCCGCTCCACCGACGCCTCGTCGGTCTCCCGCTCGAGCGCCAGCTCCTCCATCTTCATCCGGTCCACGGCGCGCTGCAGCTCGTCGATCTCGACCGGCTTGCTGTCGATCTCCATCCGCAGCCGGGAGGCGGCCTCGTCGACCAGGTCGATCGCCTTGTCCGGCAGGAAGCGGGCGGGGATGTAGCGGTCGGACAGCGTCGCGGCGGCGACCAGGGCCGAGTCGGCGATCTCCACCTTGTGGTGCGCCTCGTAGCGGCGCTTGAGGCCGCGCAGGATGGCGACGGTGTCCTCGACCGACGGCTCGCCGACGAGGACCTGCTGGAAACGCCGCTCCAGCGCCGGGTCCTTCTCGATGTTGGTGCGGAACTCGTCCAGCGTGGTGGCCCCGACCATCCGCAACTCGCCCCGGGCGAGCATCGGCTTGAGCATGTTGCCGGCGTCCATCGACCCCTCTGCCCGGCCGGCGCCGACGACGGTGTGCATCTCGTCGAGGAAGGTGACGACCTGCCCCTCGGAGGCCTTGATCTCCTCGAGCACCGCCTTGAGTCGCTCCTCGAACTGCCCGCGGTACTGCGCTCCGGCCACCATCGCGGCCAGGTCCAGCGCGACGATGCTCTTACCCCGCAGGCTCTCCGGCACGTCGCCGTCGACGACCCGCTGGGCGAGCCCTTCGACGACCGCCGTCTTCCCGACGCCCGGCTCACCGATCAGCACCGGATTGTTCTTCGTACGGCGGCTGAGCACCTGGATGACGCGGCGGATCTCGGTGTCCCGGCCGACGACAGGGTCGAGCTCGCCGCGGCGCGCCCGGTCGGTGAGGTCGACGCCGTACTTCTCCAGCGCCTTGTAGGTCGACTCGGGGTCCTGCGTGGTGACCCGGCGCATCCCGCCGCGGACCTTGGCGAACGCGTCCACCAGCGCCTTGGGCAGCGCCTGCTGCTGCTTGAGCAGCTCGGCGACGTCACCACCGGAGTCGGCCAGCCCGACCAGGAGGTGCTCGGTCGACACGTAGTCGTCACCGACCTCCTTGGCCTTGCTCTGGGCGACGT
The DNA here is from genome assembly GCA_040902655.1 of Mycobacteriales bacterium. Classification (NCBI taxonomy): domain Bacteria; kingdom Bacillati; phylum Actinomycetota; class Actinomycetes; order Mycobacteriales; species Mycobacteriales bacterium. Next base: position 72,970 of record JBBDWV010000024.1, on the reverse strand, counting down.
TCATGACCGCCATCAACGCGCGGGACAGCCCCGGCGCGGCGACGTTCGCGCCGCTGGCCTGGGGCAGCGCGGCGAGCAGCACCTCGGCCCGGCTGCGGACCTGCGCCGGGTCGGCGCCGACCGCCTGCAGCAGCGCCGGCGCGATGCCGTCGCCCTGGTCGAGCAGGGCGAGCAGCAGATGGACGGGCGCGACCTCGGGATGACCCTCGGCGGCGGCCCGCCGGACGGCCGTCGACACGGCCTCCTGGCTCTTGGTGGTCAGGCGCTCAGCGTCCACGCGGCTCTCCTCTCGTCTCGTGACCTGTGCTCGTGCTTGCGCGCCTAGCGCTTCTGTGGCTTCCAGACCACCAGCGCCGCGTCGCGCACGGGGACCAGATCCCGACGCATGCTGGCCAACGCGTCGCCGCGAGCATTCGCCAGCGCCGTCTGCGTCGCGGCCAGCTCCCCGGTCAGCTCGGCCAGCCGGGACTGCAGCGCCTCGACCTGGTTCTCCAGCTCGATGACCCGCTTGATGCCGGCGAGGTTGACGCCCTCCTCCTGGGAGAGCCGCTGCACCTCGCGCAGCAGGGCGACGTCGCGCGAGGAGTAGCGGCGACCGCCGCCGCCCGCGCGACCAGGTGTCACCAGGCCGAGCCGGTCGTACTGCCGCAACGTCTGCGGGTGCATCCCGGACAGCTCGGCAGCGACCGAGATGACGAAGACGGGCCGGTCCTCCTCCATCACGAGACCTCCTCGCCGAGGTGCGCCCGTGGGTCCTCGGGCGCTGCGGCGGCGAAGGCCTCGAGCGCCTTCTTCGCCTCGCCGCTGAGTTTCTGCGGTACGGCGACCTCGACCGTCACGAGCAAATCGCCCTTGCCGGGGACCCCGCGACCGCGGACACGGAACGTGCGGCCGGTCGTCGTGCCCGGGGGGATCTTCAGCGTGACCGGGCCGTCGAGGGTCGGGACGCTGACGTTCGCGCCGAGGGCGGCCTCGGGAAAGGTGACCGGGACGGTCACCGTCAGGTGGTCGTCCTTGCGGCCGAACCACCGGTGGAGCGAGACGTGCACGTTCACCAGCAGGTCACCGGCGGGGCCGCCGCGCTCCCCCGAGCCGCCTCGGCCGGCAAGCCGCACCTTCTGCCCGTCGGTGACCCCGGCGGGGATGCGGACGTTGAGCGTCTTGGTCTGCACCGAGCGGCCCGCGCCGGCGCAGGTCGGGCAGGGGGTGTCGACCGTGCGGCCGCTGCCCCGGCAGGCCCGACAGGGCTCGCTGAAGGCGAAACCCCCCTGACTGCGGGAGGTCACGCCGGCGCCCTGGCACGTCGCGCAGGCGTGCGGCGCGGTCCCCGGGGCGGCACCGGAACCCCCGCAGGTCCCGCACGGGCCGGTCGTCGTCAGGTTCAGTGGCACCGTCGCGCCGCGCACCGCGTCGAGGAACGCCAGCGTGACATCGGCCTCGACGTCGGCGCCTCGGCGCGGGGCGCGGCCCGCCGTGCCGCGGGTGTTGCCGAACAGACCGCCGAGCACGTCGCCGAAGCCACCGGTGGCCTGTCCACCGGCCCGGGCGAACAGGTCGCCGAGATCGAAGCCGGGTGTGCCACCGCCGGCGTAGCCGCCCGCCGCGCGTCCACCGACTCCGCCGAGGCTGCCGAACAGACTGCGCGCCTCGTCGTACTCCTTGCGTCTGGCGGTGTCGGACAGTACGTCATAGGCCTCCGACACCTCCTTGAACCGCTCCTCGCCACCCGGGTTGGTGTCGGGGTGCAGGTCCCGGGCCAGCTTGCGGTAGGCCTTCTTGATGTCGGCCGCGCTGGCATCCTTGGGGACGCCGAGAGCGGCGTAGTAGTCCTTCTCCACGTAGTCGCGTGCGCTCACGGCGTCCCCCTCCTCTCAGGTTCCGTCAGGTGCTACGGCCGACGGCTCGGCGACCGAGACCCGCGCCGGGCGCAGGACCCGGCCGGCGGACAGCCGGTAGCCCTTCTGCAGCACCGCGGCACAGGTGGCGACGCTGGCCTGCGGATCGGGCTCGGCCTGCATGAGCGCCTCGTGCACCGCGGGGTCGAAGGGGTCACCCGGCTCTCCGAACTGCTCGAGCCCGAGCTTGCCGGTCAGCTGCGCCAGCGAATCGGCCACCGCAGCGAAGGCGCCGGTGAGGTCGCCGTGCTGACGGGCCCGGTCGATGTCGTCGAGCACCGGCAGCAGCCCGGACAGCAGCCCGGCCGTCGCCATCTCGACCACCGCCACCCGGTCACGGTCCACCCGCTTGCGGTAGTTGGCGTACTCCGCCGACACGCGTTGCAGGTCGGCCGTCAGCTCGGCGACCCGGTCGGTTCCGCCGTCGGCCGCGGAACCGCCCTCGGCGCTGGTCCCGGCGTCGGTGCTGGTCCCGGCGTCGGTGCTGGTCCCGGGCTCGGCTGCCGGAGCCGGCGCCGCGGGACCGGCCGCTGTCTTACGCACCTCGCCGGACTCCGGGTCCAGCCGCCGCCGGTCGCGCACCACCACCCGGTCGGGGTCGAGGTCCCAGCCCTCGTCGCGGTCACTCACTTGTGCTCGTCCTCCACGACCTCGGCGTCGACGACCCCGTCGTCCTCGGGAGCCGCACCGGGAGCATCGGGCGCCTCGGCGGCCTGCTGCGCGTACAGCGCCCCGCCGAGTTCCTGGCTCTTGGTGGCGACCTTCTCCGCCGCGGACTTGATCGCGGCGATGTCGCTGCCACCGAGCGCGGACTTGAGGTCGGTCAGCTCGGTCTCGACCTCGGCCTTGCCCTCGGCGGGCAGCTTGTCGCCGTTCTCACCGAGGAACTTCTCGGTCGTGAAGACCAGCTGCTCCGCGGAGTTGCGGGTCTCGGCCTCGTCGCGGCGCTTCTTGTCCTCCTCGGCGTACTCCTCCGCCTCGCGCATCATCCGCTCGACCTCGTCCTTGGGCAGCGCGCTGCCGCCGGAGATGGTCATCCGCTGTTCCTTGCCCGTCCCCAGATCCTTGGCGGAGACGTGCACGATGCCGTTGGCGTCGATGTCGAAGGTGACCTCGATCTGCGGCACGCCGCGCGGCGCCGGCGGCAGTCCGGTCAGCTCGAACATGCCGAGCTTCTTGTTGTACTGCGCCATCTCGCGCTCGCCCTGGAAGACCTGGATCTGCACGGACGGCTGGTTGTCGTCGGCGGTGGTGAACACCTCCGAGCGCTTGGTCGGGATGGTGGTGTTGCGCTCGATCAGCTTGGTCATGATCCCGCCCTTGGTCTCGATCCCCAGGGACAGCGGGGTGACATCGAGCAGTAGGACGTCCTTGACCTCACCCTTGAGCACACCGGCCTGCAGCGCGGCGCCGACGGCGACGACCTCGTCGGGATTGACGCCCTTGTTGGGCTCCTTGCCGGTGAGCTCGCGGACCAACTCGGACACTGCCGGCATCCGGGTCGAACCGCCGACGAGCACGACGTGGTCGATCGCGCTGAGCGAGATGCCGGCGTCCTTGATGGCCTGCTGGAACGGGCCCTTGCAGCGGTCGAGCAGGTCCTGGGTCATCCGCTGGAACTCCGCCCGCGTGATCGTCACGTCCAGGTGCAGCGGGCCCTCGGGGCTGGCCGTGATGTAGGGCAGGTTGATGCCGGTGCTCTGGCTGGCCGACAACTCGATCTTGGCCTTCTCGGCCGCCTCGCGCAGCCGCTGCATGGCCATCTTGTCGCCGGACAGGTCGATGCCGTTGTTGGACAGCTGGAACTGCTTGACCAGGTGCTCGACGACGCGCTGGTCCCAGTCGTCACCGCCGAGCTTGTTGTCACCCGAGGTCGCCTTGACCTCGATGACGCCGTCACCGATCTCGAGCAGCGAGACGTCGAAGGTGCCGCCACCGAGGTCGAAGACCAGGATGGTCTGCTCCTTCTCGCCCTTGTCCAGGCCGTACGCCAGCGCCGCCGCGGTGGGCTCGTTGACGATGCGCAGCACGTTGAGGCCGGCGATCTCGCCCGCCTCCTTGGTCGCCTGGCGCTCGGCGTCGGAGAAGTAGGCGGGCACGGTGATGACCGCGTCGGTGACCGGCTCGCCGAGGTAGCTCTCGGCGTCACGCTTGAGCTTCTGCAGCACGAAGGCGCTGATCTGCTGGGGGGTGAAGTCCTTGCCGTCGATGGCGGTCTTCCAGTCCGTGCCGATGTGCCGCTTGACGGACCGGATGGTGCGCTCGACGTTGGTGACCGCCTGGCGCTTGGCGACCTCGCCGATGAGCACCTCGCCGTTCTTGGCGAAGGCGACGATGGAGGGGGTGGTGCGGGCACCCTCGGCGTTGGCGATCACGCTGGGCTCGCCGCCCTCGAGGACGCTGACGCAGGAGTTGGTGGTACCGAGGTCGATACCGACGGCGCGTGCCATGAAGAAGCTCCTTCGTACGGATTGAGTGCCTGGCACTCAGGGTACTGTCTCTCGCCTCAATCGTCAAACCGGGCTGAGTGTTCCCGACTCAAGAAAGTGGCCTGTGCCACTCTCGTGAGGTGCTCACGGAGATGCGGAACAGTCGCGGCGGTCCCAACTGGCGCATGCGCGTTCTCGCCATCGTGCTCGCGCTGCTGCTGGCCGGCCCGCTGACCGTCGTCGTCCTGCAGGTTGCCGCGCGCATCCTCGACCTCGCGCTGTAGCGGCGACCGGGGAAGATCGGCCTCGCGCGACGGCTGCGCAGGCAGCCAGACGACGGGAGCAGTCTGTGTCCAGCGACCTCTATGACGTGATCAACCGACGCCGCGATGTCCGAGCGGAGTTCACCGGGGCACCAGTCCACAGCGGCGTCCTTGGCCGAGTGCTGTCCGCCGCGCATGCTGCGCCGAGCGTGGGACTGACGCAACCCTGGGACTTCATCGTGATCGATGACGTGTCCCTGCGGCAGCGGTTCCAGCGGCATGTGGCACACGAGCGGGAGACCTTCAGCGCCACCCTCTCGGACGCCCAGCGGGACACGTTCTCGCGGATCAAGATCGAGGGCATCCTCGACGCCAGCCTCGGGATCGTCGTCACCTACGATCCGCAGCGCGGATCGCCGGCTGTGCTCGGTCGCCATGCCATCGCCGATGCGGGCCTGTACTCGACCTGTCTCGCCATCCAGAACCTCTGGCTGGCCGCGACAGCAGAAGGAATGGGCGTCGGCTGGGTGTCCTTCTACCGGGAGCCGTTCCTCAGCGATCTTCTCGGCATCCCGGTGCCCCTTCGGCCCGTCGCGTACCTGTGCCTCGGCCCCGTCAGTCACCTCGAAGAAGCGCCTGACCTCGAACGTCACGGCTGGCGCAGGCGACGACCACTGAAGGAGGCCATCCACCGCAATCAGTACGGCGGCTGAGCGCGGCGCTCGGCGCCGACAGCGAGCGGACGGCGCCGGCCACCTCACCGGCCGAACTCCGCGACTTCACGACGGCACAGCTGGCCTTCGCTGTCGACCTCTACCGCACGGTGGCCGCCGAGGAGGAGGGCGACCTCGCGCTCGGGCCCGGCAGCCTGCACACACCGGCTGCACGAGCTCGGCAACGCCCTCGACCGCGAGCTGCGTTCCCGGGGCAGCACCGACGGCGTCGACATCGACATCGCCAACCGCGTCTGGGCCGACGGCGGCCTGGAGCTGCTGGACGACTACGTCCAGACGCTGACCGGGCACTACGGCGTCGCGCTGGCCCAGCTCGACATCTCCGGCAACCCGGAGGGGGCACGGGCGGCCGTCAACGCGTGGGTGGCCGAGGCGACCCGGCAGAAGATCGAGGAGCTCTTCCCGCAGGGGTCGATCCGGCCCGACACCCGGCTCGTCCTCGCCAACGCCCTGCACCTCCAGGCGGACTGGAAGTTCCCGTTCCCGCCCGCACGCACCAGCAACCAGCCGTTCCTGCTGGCGGACGGCACACGGGTGGACGTACCGACGATGCACTACGACGAGTCGCTGCCGTCCGGCCGCGGCCTCCGGAGGCGCGATGGCAGGCAGCCGGGCCGACGGTCACCGTGGACCGGCCGTTCCTGTTCGTGATCCAGGATGAGTCGACCGGCGCCGTGCTGTTCCTGGGACGCGTAGCAGACCCACGCTGAGGTGCTCGGGCCGTCGGACGCGCAGATGCTGGCAGTGCTGACCGACCCGTGAGGCGCAACCTCGCGAGCGAGGACGTCGGGTGTCGGCGCACGGAGTCGGCTGGGGGCGGGTGCGCCCCGGGCGGGCCCGGCGGGGACACTGGCGCAGGAACGCGTACGTCCCTCTGGTTACCCGTCGGTAGCAAGCGGTCCGGGGCGGGTCGTAGGCTTCCCGAGGCCGCGGTGCGCACGGTGCGCCGCCCGTACCCGGAGGTCCCGTGGAAACGCACATGATCGTGCGCCTGGTGCTCGGTCTGCTGATCACTGTCGTCGCCCTGGCCGTCGCCGGGCGCCGGGTGCTCTTCCTCTACCGGATGATCGCGGCCGGGCAGCCCGCACCGGGTCGGCTGGACGACTGGCCCAAGCGGCTGGTCGCCCAGGTGGTCGAGGTCTTCGGCCAGGCCCGCCTGCTGAAGTGGAACGTCCCCGGCCTGGCGCACTTCTTCGTGTTCTGGGGCTTCCTCATCCTCACGTTCACGATCATCGAGGCCTTCGGGGCCCTGTTCGACGTCGACTTCCACATCCCGGTCATCGGCAGGACCCGCGCGCTCGGCTTCCTCGAGGACTTGTTTGCCGTGGCCGTGCTGCTCGGCCTGATCGCCTTCGCGATCATCCGGCTGCGGTCCGAGCCCAAGCAGATGGGCCGCGACTCGCGCTTCTACGGCTCGCACACCACCGCCGCGTGGGTCGTGCTCGGCATGATCTTCCTGGTCGTCTTCACGCTGTTCGGGATCCGGGCCGCGCAGCTCAACACCGGCGTCTCGCCGTGGCAGGCCACTCCCATGGCCCCGTTCTTCTCCTACCTGCTGTCGCTGCCGCTCGCGCCCCTCGGCCACACGGTCAACGAGCGCATCGAGGACGTCATGGTGATCGGCCAGATCGCCGTCGTCATGGGCTTCCTGGTGATGGTCACCTACTCCAAGCACCTGCACATCTTCCTCGCGCCGATCAACGTGCTGACCAAGCGCAACCCCGGCGGCATCGCCCTCGGCGGGCTGCCGCCGATGATGAGCAACGGCAAGGTGCTCGAGCTGGAGGAGGCCGACCCCGAGGTCGACACCTTCGGCGTTGCCAAGGTCGAGGACTTCACCTGGAGCGCCATGCTCGACATGGCGACCTGCACCGAGTGCGGCCGCTGCCAGTCGCAGTGCCCGGCGTGGAACACCGGCAAGCCGCTGTCGCCGAAGCTGCTGATCATGAACCTGCGCGACCACCTGTTCGCCAAGGCGCCGTACATCCTGGGCACCCAGACGGCTCCCGAGGACCACGTCCCGAACTTCCAGGACGCCGGCACCGACACCGGGCACGACGTGCCCGAGGACGGCTACGCCCGGGTCAAGGGCACCAACCACGACCAGGCCGTACGCCCGCTCGTCGGCACCGCCGAGGAGGGCGGCGTCATCGACCCGGACGTGCTCTGGAGCTGTACGACCTGCGGCGCGTGCGTCGAGCAGTGCCCGGTCGACATCGAGCACGTGGACCACATCCTGGACATGCGCCGCTACCAGGTGCTGATCGAGTCGGCCTTCCCGTCCGAGGCCGGCGTGATGCTGCGCAACCTGGAGAACAAGGGCAACCCGTGGGGGCTCAACAACAGCACCCGCACCGAGTGGACACAGGGCCTGCCCTTCGAGGTGCGCATCGTCGAGGACACGATCCCGGACGAGGTGGAGTACCTGTTCTGGGTCGGCTGCGCCGGCGGGCTCGAGGACCGGGCGAAGAAGGTCACCCGCGCCTTCGCCGAGCTGCTGCACACCGCGGGCGTGGAGTTCGCCATTCTCGGCGGCAACGAGGCCTGCACCGGTGACCCGGCCCGCCGCCTGGGCAACGAGTTCGTCTTCCAGATGCTCGCCCAGCAGAACGTCGAGACGCTCAACGAGGTCGGCGCCGGCCGCGAGCACCACGTCAAGATCGTGGCGACCTGCCCGCACTGCTTCAACACCCTGGCCAACGAGTACCCGCAGCTCGGCGGCGACTACGAGGTGGTGCACCACACCCAGCTGCTCGGCAAGCTCGTCGAGGACGGCCATCTGGTCCCGGTCACGCCGGTCGACGAGAAGGTGACCTATCACGACCCGTGCTACCTGGGCCGGCACAACCGGGTCTACACCCCGCCGCGCGAGATCCTCGACGCCATCCCGGGCTTCTCGACCGTCGAGATGTCGCGCTGCAAGGAGCGCGGCTTCTGCTGCGGTGCCGGTGGGGCCCGGATGTGGATGGAGGAGAAGATCGGCAAGCGGGTCAACGTCGAGCGCACCGACGAGGCGCTCACCACCGACGCGGACCTGATCTCGACGGCCTGCCCGTTCTGCATCGTCATGCTGAGCGACGCCGTCACCGCCAAGCAGCAGGAGGGCACCGCCAAGGAGGGCGTGCAGGTCCTGGACGTCAGCCAGATCCTGGCCCGCTCGCTGAAGGCGCCGGCGCTGGTCGGCGCCGACACGAGCCAGGGCGCGACGCCGGTCGAGGCCTCGGCCGGCGCCAGCGCTGGTGCCGACCAGGGCCAGCTCGCCCAGGTCGGCGGCATCCCGGATGCCACGACCGTCAGCGACCCGGCGTCCTCCGGCGCGACCCTGTCCGAGGTGCCCGGCGACAGCTCCGGCATGGGCACCGGCACCCCCGGCGACGCGCCCGGCGGGGCCAGCGAGGGCCAGGGCCCGGGCAGCCCGCACGCCCCGGAGCCGAAGGACTAGCTAGCGCAGCGTCCGACGCCGCAGCGGCCGCTCTCCCCGCCGGGAGGGCGGCCGCTGTCGTACGCGCCGGGGCTACTGCGTCGGCGTCCGGCTGAAGCGCAGGTGCGACCGGCTCGGTGTGGGGCCGCGCTGGTCCTGGTAGCGGCTGCCGTAGACGCTCGAGCCGTACGGGTGCTCGGCGGGTGACGACAGCGGCAGAACGCAGATCTGCCCGATCTTCATCCCCGGGTAGAGCTTGATCGGCAGGTTCGCGACGTTCGACAGCTCCAGCGTCACGTGCCCGCTGAACCCCGGGTCGATGAACCCCGCGGTGGAGTGCGTCAGGAGGCCGAGCCGGCCGAGCGAGGAGTTGTGGGTCGGGACGAAGGTCCGGCCGACCAGGAACATCCCGCTGGGCGCCGCGACCTGGATGCAGCGGACGGGAACGCTCGGCACCGGTCGCACCGCCACCACCGGGCGGCTTGTCACACGAACGGCAGGCGACTGCCGCCGCGTCGGCGCAAGCCGCGCCAGCTTGCGCTCGAGCCGGAACACCGGCAGGTGGGGGGTGAACGTCACCTGGTAGCCAGGCGACTGCTCGATGCCGCTGAGCGTCACCCGCTTCTTGCGCTTGACCGGCCGCAGTCCCAAAGATGCGGCCACCTCCACCACCGCATCCGAGAGGTGCTCGAGCATGCTCACGAACTCACAGCGGCCGACCTCGTCGACGTAGCCTGCGCTGTCCATCAGCCCCTGGAGCAGCGCCAGCCGCTGCTTGTAGCCGGCCGTGAGGTACGCGTCCGGCACGTGCTTCCGCCAGCCGTACGGCGTGCTCGCGCGGTGACCTTCGCCGCCCGCCCCGCGGACCTCGTCGATGACCTGCTGGTCGGCGGTCGTGATCGTCGCCGACGACGAGGTGGCCCCGCCCAGCCATGCGCCCAGGACGTACGGGTCGATGGGCAGGTCCCCGCGCTCCGCGTACTGCGCCGGACCGGCGAGCGCGATGTGGTGGTTCCACTCGCGACCGACCCGCAGCGTCGAGGCCAGCTGCTCCGTCGTGCGACTGTTGCCAGCCTGCCCTCGCACCCGCTCGGCCTTGGTGCGCGTCACCCACCCATGGGAGGCATCGGCGATGAACGACGTGCCATCGGACAGCAGCACCTCGTAGCAGGACCGGTTGTCCATCGGGTCCGTCGTGCCCACGACCCTCGTCGGTCGTCCCTGCTCGTCGAACACCTCGTCACCGACCTCGAGGTGCTCCATCGTGGTCCAGCCCCGCGGAGTGGGCACCTCGGTGTCGAGCGCCAGCGCCTTCCCCTCCAGGCGCGCAGCGAGGTCGTCCCCCAGCGAGATGACCTCCAGCGTCGACCCGAGCACGAACTCCCCAGGGTGCAGGATGAACGGCTCCTCGCCGTCCGGCTCGAGCCGCTCGGTCAGGTCGTCCTGCGCCGCCGCCGGGTCGATGTGGGTGTAGCGGTGGTTGGCGAAGACCCGGAAGTAGCGGTCCAGCCGGACGTCGATGCTGCTCGGCTGCACCATCGCCTCGTCGTAGGGCGTGAGGCCGAGGCGGCCCGACGCGAGGGCGGCCTTGAGGTCGCGATCGCTCAGCAGCATCCCCGGACCCTATCGGCCGGCTGCGACGGCCCGCGCCCGACAGGACGGCCGACGAGTAGAGTCCGGGTCGTACCGCTGCGGGCGTAGTTCAGCGGCAGAACATCAGCTTCCCAAGCTGAGAACGCGGGTTCGATTCCCGTCGCCCGCTCCACCACATCGCCGCAGGTCAGACTCAAGCGTGAGGATCCCGACACATCTACACCTATCGCCCGCGCGTCACCGTGCGGTCGCAACGGCGCCGGCGAAGATCGCCAGCCCCAGGGCTGCAGGAACGATGAGCACGCCGAGGGCCAGCGTGAGACCGACGCCGTCGGCGACGAGCCCGACGAGCGGCGGAGCCGCCAGGAAGCCGACCCGGGTGGCCATGTTCATGGCCTGGACGGCTTGGCCAGGCAGAGCGCCGGCGGCGGTGATCATCGCCGGGAAGACGGCGGCTGACCCCAGGCCCATCACGGCAAAGGCGACGATGCCCGCGGCCGTCCCACCGAGCAACAGCGCACTCACCAGAGCAACCGCACCGGCCAGGCCACCGACACGCACGACGAGAACGGGGCCCCAGCGATCGACGAGCTTGTCCCCCACGAGCCGCACCATCACCATTCCCGTGACGAAGGCAGTGAAGCCCAGCCCGGCCGTACCCGGGTCAGCCCCCGTCTGCTCCGCCAGGTACACGGCGCTCCAGGAGTACGGGGCCGCTTCCACGAGGGCCGCCAGGACAGCGAGTGCGCAGAGCAGGACGAGCGCCGGGGAAAAGCGGGCGGGTGCCGCTCCGGGATTCCGCGCTCCCTCGCCGCTCACGCTCGGCACCCAAGGCGCGGCCAGGAGTCCCACCAGGGCGCAGACCGCGGCAACCATTCCCAGGTGCACGACCAGCGACAACCCCAGTGCAGCTGCCCCGCTGCCCGTGACACCGCCGACGACGGCAGCGATGCTCCAGATGCCGTGCATCGAGTTGAGCACGGTGCGGCCCAGGCGTCGTTGCACCTCGACGCCGGCCACGTTCATCGACACGTCGGTGACGGCGTCGGCGACGCCGTACGCGACGAGGATCGCGAACAGGACCCCGCCGGACGGGGCCAGCCCCACCAGCGGCAGCCCCGCCGCCAGCACGACCGTCGAGCCGACCGCCGCCCAGCGGCTGCGCGCCTTCGGCAGCAACCGCCTGGTTGCCAGGCTCCCGATCAGCCCGCCGAGCCCGATGCCCAGCAGGGCCAGACCCAGCTGCCCGGCTGACAGGTCGAGCGAAGACTTGATCTCCGGCAAGCGCGGAAGCAACGAGGCGAACAGCGCGCCGTTGGTGAAGAAGAGGGCGCTGACAGCCCACCGCTCGCGGTGCCGCACCCGTGCAGCCAACCAGTTCTCCAAGACGCCGGTGGCGCAGGCTGAGCCCCTCGTTCCCCGACGAGCCCTACTGGCGGTTCTGCGGCGGTGCCGGAGCCGCGCACAAGAACGGCTCTCGGATGTCGCCGCTAGGGCCCAGCGTCGAGCTGCCGCTGTGCGCACCTACGAGGTCCGGCGGCTCGTCGGCAGTTGATCTTCTGGATGCTGGATTCGCAGCAGACGCGCCGGCGTGTCCGCTGCCGATCCAGCAACCAAAAGATCACCAGGCGTGAAGATCTTGGCGGGGCGCACGGTACTAGCTAGCGGCTCTCGTCTGTGGCAGCACGTCGAGCGAGCGGGCAGCCGCTACGGCGTGTTTGTCGTGCCGGGTCCGGGCCGACACGAGACCAAGATCTTCGGCGGAACCCTGACATCCATGACCGGCGGCACCCGGCCTCCGGCGGGAGGCAGCGGCATCGTCGTTGCCGACCTCAGCAACGCACGGTACTGGCGGCTACTTCGAGGGGCGGCAGGAAGGCTAGGAGCGACCGCAAGCGCCTTCTGGCGCTGGCCGGACTACCGGTCGATCGCTAGCGTCTGTCGCTGTGCCAGGCGTGGGACAACCACTTCATCCGTCGGGGTACCCCTGCGCACCGCCGCTCGGCGCACACCGTGCGATCGACAACCCGGTGGTGGCCGAAAACGGCGTCACTTGGTACGTCGGTCCGTGGCAGCTGGAACACTGGGATGGTCAGCAGTGGTCAGTGGTGGCCGTAACCAGCGTGTCCGAGGAGCGGGACGCCTTCGTGCTGTCGGGGCCCCACTGGGACCCGCCCCCGCGCCATCCGCGTTCCGGTCCCGGCGTCACGTACGGGCCAGGAGACGATCCGGCGGACGGCGGATAGCTAACGGGCGTTGCCGCCAAGATCTTCACGCCTGGTGATCTTTCGGTGCTGGATCGGCAGCGGACACGCCGGGGCGTCTGCTGCGAATCCAGCATCCAGAAGATCAACTGTGTCGCGGGCGGCGGCCACGCCGTCCCGTCGGACAAGATCGTCGGGCGGTGGCAGCGGCTCTGGCCGCTCGTCGCCGACGCGGTCCGGCGCGCCGACCACGCCGAGGTCGGGACAACAGCCAGCAGCACCGAACGGAGAAGATCGGCGGCCTCGCCCTCAGCCCGCCGCGATGGCCGGCATGGAGCCCGCAGGCCCTGTGCGGCTCCTCCCGGCTCAGCTGCCGGCCAGCAGCACCACCGCGACGACGGCGCCGTAGAGCACCACCACGGTGCGCAGGAGCCCCGACGGAATCCGGCCGGCCAGCCGGGCGCCGAGATAGCCGCCGGTCAGCGACGCCGTGGCCACCACGAGTACCGCCTCCCAGGCGACCGGACCGAACAGGCCGAAGGCGACCAGCGCCACGGCGTTGACGACCAGCGACAGGACGTTCTTCAGCGCGTTGATCCGGCGCAGCTGGTCGCCCAGGAAGATGCCGAGGACGCCGAGCAGCAGGACGCCCAGGCCGGCCCCGAAGTAGGCACCGTAGACGGCGGCCAGCAGCACGCTCAGCTGGAGCATCGGTGAGCGCTCGCCGGGTGCGCCGGCGGTCCGGCGCTGCACCAGCCGGGCCAGCCGGGGCTGGGCCAGCAGCAGCGCGCAGGCGAGCAGGATGAGGAACGGCACGACGGCCCGGAAGACCTCGCCCGGCGTGGTCAGCAGCAGCACGGCGCCGAGCACCGCCCCCACGACGCTGACCACCCCGAAGGCAGCGACCCGTCCGCCCTGCCCGGACAGCTCCCGCCGGCCACCCGCCACGCTCCCGGCGTAACCGGGGAACAGCGCGACGGTGTTGGTGACGTTCGCGGTGACCGGCGGATAGCCGGCCGCGAGCAGCGCGGGGAAGGAGATGAGCGATCCGCCGCCGGCGAGCGCATTGACCCCTCCGGCGAGCAGACCGGCGCCGGCGAGCAGGCCGGCCGTCTCGGGCGTCACCTGGCCGCCGGCTGACCCCGCGGCCGCGCTGCTGCACAGGGCCGCACGAGCGCAGGTGACCGCGGTACGCGGGAGCGGGCTACTCGTCCTCCCGCGGGGAACGCCCCGCACCGTGCGACCCGGCCACCGGCACCGGCGCGGCCCGGCGCGCCCACCGGCGCAGCCAGAGGGACGACCCGATCATCACGACGGACAGCACGATCAGCTGCAGCCGGCTACCAGGCACCGCCCCCTCCACGGCGTCCTGCGCCCGTGACAGGGCCGGCCGCGGCGCCTCCGGCGGCGTGGCGTAGTCCAGTGCCGGGTCGTACGACCCGTCCGGCGGCGGCGCGACGGATGCCGGCTGACCGCCCGCGGGCGTCGATCCACCGGCCGACGGGGCGGCGAGCGCCACCGGCCTGCCGGCGCCGTACGCCTGCCGGAAGGCATCCTTCTGGGCGGGACCCTGGGGGCCGGCCGGGCGATCGGACGGACCGGTCGAGGATCCCGGAGCGGCCGGACCGGCCGGGCCCGGCACTGCTGTGCCGGAGGCGGCGCCGACCCGGACCACCTCGGAGGGCGGTGAACGCAGTGTCCGGCTGCAGCCGGGGCAGGTGGACCGGAAGGCCCGCACCGCCCAGGCGCCGTCCTTCTCCGGTAGCTCGGCGCGGCAGGTGCCCTCGGCGTCGCAGGCCTCCAGCCCGATGTCGGACAGCACCGGTGTGCCCGCCGCGTCCTCCACGGCGTAGCCCGTCAGGTCCGGCTCGGCCCCCTGGCGCCAGCGCAGCAACGCACCTGACTCGGAGCTGTCGGCGGCGACCTCGGTCGGCGCGGCAGGCGGGATGCGCAGCACGAACGACCGCTCGTCGGAGGCGGCACCCGACAACCGGACGGTCCAGGAGCCGTTCGCCGCCGGCACCCGTCCCACGCACGCGCGGCGCGCGCACGCGGTGTCGAAGTCGTACGCCAGCTCGCCGCCCTGCGGCGAAGCGTGCACCGCGACCACCTCGGCGGCCGCGTCCCCCGGCCCCTGCAGCGTGAGCTCGCTGGGGCCCAGCGCCGGGCCGTCCACGGTGGCTCGCAGCAGGACCAGGCGATCGGACGTGACGACCTCGTCCGCCCCTGGCGAGGTGATCCCGCTTGCGGCCGCAGCAGGGGACGCCGTCACCAGCAGAGCGGCGACGGCGAGCAGCAACGGGCGACGGGGGCGCATCCCTGCAGACGCTACCCACCGGGGCAAGAGGCACGCCTGCCGTTCGATCGTCATCAGACCGTCACGCCCACATCGGCAACGCTGGCGCCCTCCACAGCGTCTGTCTTCGAGAGCGAGGAGGTCCGCGTGCGCGGCAAGATCGTGGTCGCGGTGTGCGCGACTGCTCTGGCGACGGCAGTGGTCGGCGGCGGCGCTGTCGTCCTGACCCGCACCGCCCAGGCGCTGCCGGGCACCACCGTCGCGGGCGCCGGGGTCGGCGGCCTCGACCGGGCCGACCTGCGCCGCGCCGTGGCCGAGCTTGGCGCCCAGCACACCTCGGGCGTGCTGGCCGTCCGCGCCGACGACGTGGCGGGCGAGATCGACCGGTCGCTCGCGGTCGTGGACGTCGACACCACCGTCGACCGGGCGCTGTCCGCGGGACGCACCGGTCCGCTCGCGGCCGTCCTCGGGCCGCTGCTCGGTGCGCTGGGCGGCGAGACCGGCCGCGCCGTCGAGCTCGCGGTGGACGTCGACCAGGCCGCGCTGGACGCGCGGCTGGACGAATTCGCGACGACCGTGGACCGGCTCCCCGACCCGGGTGGCTTCACCGTCCGCGGCACCACCGTGGCGGCCCGGATGCCGCAGCCGGGGCGCACGCTGGACCGCGTCGAGACCGACCGGTCGGTGGCGGCTGCACTGCGGGAGGGGCGGGCAGGCCCGATCACGGTGCCCGTGACCGAGCAGGATCCGCCGACCGGCGCAGCGGACGTCGAGCGGGTCGTCACCCGGGCCCGCCGCGCGTTGGGCGGCCCCTACTCCCTGACGACGGGGGAGACGTCCCTGCGCCTCCTGCCGGGTGAGGTGGGGCCGCTGCTGTCCGCACAGCTGGTGAGCGGGACGCTGAGCCTGCAGGTCGACCAGCCCGCGCTGAACACGTTGGTCACCCAGAAGGCGAAGGCCCTCGACGTGCCGGCCGTCGAGGCCGGCTTCGAGATCCCGGCCCCGCCGCCGGTGGTCGACGCCAAGGGCGACTACAGCTGGACACCGCAACCGGCCGAGGTCCGGGTCGTCCCCGGCTCGACCGGTCTGGCGGTCGACGTCGCTGCCGCCACGGCGATGCTCTCGGACCTCGTGCTGACCGGCGACCGCAGCCTGCAGGCGTGGCTCCCGCTGCAGACGGTGGAGCCGCAGCTGACCACCGCAGGCGCGCAGGCCGCAGGAGTGCGCACGCTGATCGGCACCTTCACGACGTACTTCACGGCCGGCCAGCCGAGGGCGGCCAACATCCGACGGATCGCCGAGCTGGTCGACGGCGCCTACGTCGCCCCGGATGCCGTCTTCAGCCTCAACGACACGGCCGGGCGTCGTACCAAGGCCCGCGGCTTCGTCGCCGACGGCGCGATCGTCGACGGCGAGTTGATCGACGAGGTCGGCGGCGGGGTGTCACAGTTCGCCACCACGCTGTTCAACGCGGCGTTCTTCGCCGGCCTGCCGATCCTCGAGCACAAGCCGCACAGCTTCTTCATCAGCCGCTATCCCCCCGGCCGCGAGTCGACCGTCTACTTCGGCGCGCTGGACGTCCGCTTCCGCAACGACACGGTCAACGGCATCTCGGTGCAGACCTCCTCGACGGCCGGCTCGGTCACGGTGGCGTTGTACGGCGACAACGGCGGCCGGCAGGTGAGTGCCTCGCACGGGCCGCGCGAGGCGCGTACGGGCGGCGGCTTCCGGATCGCGGTGACCCGGACCGTCACGGGCGGCGACGGGGTCGGGGGCCGGCGGGTCTTCCGGACGTCCTACGACCCGGAGCCGCGGCACTGACGCAACGGCGACCCCGGGCAGTCGTCACAGTGCCAGTCCCGCGGCCAGCCCGACTCCGGCCAGCGCCAGGCCCGGCAGCAGGTGCAGCACCAGCAGCAGCCCGGCGGAGCGAAGAGCGCCACGCTGCGTGAGCTCCACCAGCTCCCAGGCCAGCGTGGACGCCGTCGTGAAGGCGCCGAGAAAGCCCACGGCGAGCAGGCTGACCCACAGCGCGCCGGGTCGCAGGCCGGCCACCAACCCGGCCGCCGCGCTCCCCAGCAGGTTGACCGCCAGCGTCCCCCACGGCAGCCGCGTCCCGCACCACCGGCGGACGGCGCCGTCGAGCAGATAACGGCTCGGTGCGCCGAGGGCGGCACCCAGGGCGACGGCGGCGGTGAGGCTCACCGCCGCACCGCACGCGCGACGAGCAGCCCCGCTCCTGCCCCGGCGAGCAGCGTGCCGACGCCCGCACCGACGTACGCCGCTGCGGCCAGTGGCCGGCCGGCCTCGACGAGCAGCACCGCGTCCACGGCCAGGCCCGAGAAGGTGGTGAACCCGCCGAGCAGGCCGGTGCCGACGAGCAGCCGGGTCCGCCCCGACGGGCCACTGACCAGCAGCGCACACAGCGCCGCCGCCCCCACGGCGTTGACCAGCAGCGTCGACCAGGCCCAGCTGCCCGGCTCGTGCGGCAGCGCCGCACCCACGCCGGCCCGGGCGAGCGCGCCGGCCACGCCGCCTGCGGCCACCAGCACGACGGCGGGCAGGGTCACCGGCGCGGGGCGGAGGCACCGGTGGGCAGCATCCGCCCAGGATGCCCCAGTACCGACCTCCGCTGGAGAGCTGGGCGAGCAGGCGGCGCAGGAAGGCCCGGCGGGCGACTCAGGCCCCGATGGCGGCGTGCATCTCCCACACGAGCAGCTCGGCTGCGGTGGACGCGACCACGCGCGGGCCGTCCGTCGTGGTCATTCGCGCCGTATCGCCCTGCGCGAGGCCGCCGGCAGCCGCCAGCCGGACGCTCCCCCGGGCGACGTACAGGTGCAGGTACGGGGCGGCCGGCAGCGCGACCGCCTGCCCCGGCTCCAGCCTCGCGGCGTGCAGCGCGGCCTGCCCGGTGCCGATCCGTACCGCCTTCGCGTGCCCCGGCCGACCGGAGGCGACGGGGACGAGCAGCCCCGGCGGCAGGTCCATCCGGCGCTGCTCGTGGGACGGCCGCCGGCCGGCTACGTCGGGCGGCAGCCACATCTGGACGAACCGGGTGCCGCCGTCGCGCGCGGCCGTCTCGGCGTGCCGGATGCCGGAGCCAGCACTCGTGACCTGCACCGACCCGGGCCCCAGTCTGCCGGAGCCGCCGGAGGAATTCTCGTGCACCAGCGCACCCTCGAGCACCCAGCTGACGATCTCGAGGTCGCGGTGCGGGTGCGACGGGAAGCCGGCGCCCGGCTGCAGGAGGTGCTCGTCGTGCAGGAGCAGCAGGCCGTACGACGTGTTGCCCGGGTCGTAGTGCCGGCCGAAGGAGAAGCTGTGCCGGCTCTCCAGCGCCTGGCCGCGGGTGACGAACCGCTGGTCCGCGCGACGGACGTCGACGGTCATGCCGACCGGCAACACCCGCCCCGTCGCGGTCCTTCCACCCGGTCGGGGGCTTGCATGTGTTACCCGTCGGTAGCATCCTGGGCACTACCCGCCGGTAACTCCGCGGCCGACACAGGGAGCCCCGCAGCAGATGGGTCATTACAAGAGCAACCTGCGCGACATCGAGTTCAACCTCTTCGAGGTGTTCGGAACCGATGCGACGCTCGGCACCGGTCCGTTCCGCCAGCTCGACAAGGACAGTGCCCGCGACGTCCTGAGGGAGGTGGAGCGCCTCGCCACCGAGGACCTGGCCGCGAGCTTCACCGACTCCGACCGCAACCCCCCGGTCTTCGACAAGGAGACGGGCACGGTCGCCCTGCCGGCGAGCTTCCTGAAGAGCTACCAGGCGTACGCCGACGGCGGCTGGGACAAGCTCGACCTGCCGGAGTCGCTCGGCGGCATCGGCGCTCCGCCCTCGCTGCGCTGGGCCTGCAACGAGATGCTGCTGGGCGCGAATCCGGCGATCTACATGTTCGGCTCCGGCGCCGGCTTCGCCGCCATCCTGCACCGCAACGGCACCGACGAGCAGAAGCGGTTCGCCGAGCTCGCGATCGATCGGCAGTGGGGCGCGACGATGGTGCTCACCGAGCCGGACGCCGGCTCCGACGTGGGCGCCGGCCGTACCACGGCCCGCCTGCAGGACGACGGCAGCTGGCACCTGGAGGGCGTGAAGCGCTTCATCACCTCCGCCGAGTGGGACTGGCCGGAGAACATCTTCCACCTCGTGCTCGCCCGCCCCGTCGGCGTCGAGGGGGCGGGCGGCCCGGGCACCAAGGGCCTGTCGCTGTTCCTCGTCAGCAAGTACCACGTCGACCTCGACACCGGGAAGCTCGGCGACCGCAACGGCGTCGTCGTGACCAACGTCGAGAAGAAGATGGGCCTGAAGGTCTCCACCACCTGCGAGGTCACCTTCGGCGAGAAGGACCCCGCGGTCGGCACGCTGGTGGGCGACGTCCACGACGGCATCGCGCAGATGTTCCAGGTCATCGAGAACGCCCGCATGTTCGTCGGTGCCAAGGCCATCTCGACCCTGTCGACCGGCTACCTCAACGCGCTGGAGTACGCCAGGCAGCGCGTCCAGGGCGCCGACCTGACCCAGCTGACCGACAAGACCGCGCCGCGCGTGACCATCACGCACCACCCCGACGTGCGCCTGATGCTGATGCGCCAGAAGGCCTGGGCGGAGGGCCTGCGCGCGCTGGTCTTCTACACCGCGAGCCTGCAGGACACGGTCGAGCTCAGCACGCACGCCGGCGAGGTCGACGACCTCGCCGTGCGCCTGAACGACCTGCTGCTCCCGATCGTCAAGGGCTACGGCTCGGAGAAGGCCTACGAGCTGCTCGCCACGTCGCTGCAGGTCTTCGGCGGCTCCGGGTTCACGCAGGACTACCCGATCGAGCAGTACATCCGCGACTCCAAGATCGACACCCTCTACGAGGGCACCACGTCGATCCAGGGGATGGACTTCTTCTTCCGCAAGATCGTCCGGGACAAGGGCACCGCGCTCGGCAAGCTGTTCGGCGACATCCAGGACTTCGCCAAGGCCGACGGCGGCGACTCCCTGACCAAGGAGCGCGAGCTGTTGGCCCGGGGCCTCGAGGACGTGCAGGCCATGTACGGGCACCTGGTGCAGGACCTGATGTCCTCGGCGGACGACGTCCAGAACATCTACAAGGTCGGGCTCAACACCACCCGCCTGCTGATGAGCTGCGGCGACCTCGTGGTCGCCTGGCTGCTCATGCGCCAGGCCGTCGTCGCGCTCGAGAAGCTGCCCACCGCCGCCGCCCGTGACACGGCGTTCTACCAGGGCAAGGTCGCCGCCGCCCGCTGGTTCGCCGCGTCCGTCCTGCCCGAACTGGCCGCCAGGCGCACCGTCACCGAGGCCACGGACCTGTCCCTGATGGAGGTCGACGAGGCCGCGTTCTGACCTCCGTACGCCGGACAGGTTGTGGGCGAGGCGGGTAACGCTGGACGGGTTGCACACGGCAAGCTCACCCGTCCGGCGGGTGTCCGCCCGGCAGGTGGGGGTAGATCGCCTTCAGCGCGGCGCGTCCTTGCTGCCGCTCGACCCCCAAGGAGGAACCATGGGCATCGGCGTCAGCGTCTTCCTGCTCGCCGTCGGCGCGATCCTCACGTTCGCGGTGAACTTCGACGTGAGCGGCCTCGACATCAACGTCATCGGGGTCATCCTGATGATCTCCGGTGCCATCGGGTTGCTGCTCACCATGCTCGTCTTCGGCCGCCGCGACACCACGGTCGGCGAGGAGCGGGTCGTCACGCGCGAGCGCGACGTCTACTAGCCCGGACCACCGGTTGCACGAGCGCCCGCCCCGCGAAGGGGCGGGCCTTCGTGGCTTCCGGGAACGGCCACGGGTCCGCGCGGGACCTTTCCGGTCCAGCCGGCGCCGTCACCCGATCGGCCGCTGCCGGCGGCGGCTGTCCGGCCCTATCCTGGGCGGTCGCGACGACGAGACGAGGCCCGCTGTGCTGTCCGTGCTGGAACGGGTCACCCCGGAAGAGGACGGCACGCTGCGCCGGCTGCACTACCTCGAGGGCCTCGGCGCACAGTTGGCGCCGCCGATGAGGCAGCTGAAGGACGAGATCCGCGCCCGCGATACGCGGGCAGCCATTCGCGACCCCGACGACCGTGGGGTGGTCACCAGCCTCTGGACGACCTGACACCGGCCCACTGACGGCATGGGGCCGGGCTCAGCCCCAGACGAGTCCGGTGGCGGGCTCCGACAGCACCCGGGCGATGTCGGCCAGGAACTGCGAGCCGAGTGCGCCGTCCACGTTGCGGTGGTCGAAGGACAGCGACAGCTGCGTCACCTGCCGGATGCAGATCTGACCGTCGACGACCCAGGGTGTCGGGCGGACCACCCCGAAGCACAGGATCGCCGACTCGCCCGGGTTGAGGATGGGTGTGCCGCTGTCGACACCGAAGGCGCCCACATTGGTGATGGTGATGGTGCCGCCGGTCATGTCGGCCGGTGCGGTCCGGCCGGCCCGTGCCGTCTCGGTCAGCTCCTGCAGCGCGCGCGCCAGCTCGGGCAGGGAGAGCTGGTCGGCGTCCTTGATGTTCGGGACCAGCAAACCGCGGGGGGTGGCCGCGGCGATGCCGAGGTGGACGTAGTCCTTGACCACGATCTCCTGCGCCACCTCGTCCCAGCTCGCGTTGATCTCCGGGTTGCGGGAGACCGCGAGCAGCAGCGCCTTCGCGACGAACAGCAGGGGCGTCACGGCGGTTCCGGCGAAGTCCGGCATCGCCTGTACCCGGCTGCGCAGCTCCATCGTCGGCGTCATGTCCAGGGTGAGGAACTCCGTGACGTGCGGCGCCGTGAACGCGCTCTCGACCATGGCTGCGGCCGTGTGCTTGCGGACCCCCTTCACCGCGATCCGCCGTTCACGGGTGGCCGGGTCGCGGTCAGCGCCCGGCTGCACCGCCCGGGCCGTGTCCGCGGCACCCTCGACATCGGCGCGGGTGACGGTCCCGCCCGAGCCGGTGCCGGACAGCAGTCCGAGGTCGACCCCGAGCTCCTTCGCCAGCTTGCGGACGGGCGGCTTGGCGAGCACCGGGACGCCGCCGGCCGCTCTGGCCGCCGTCTGCCCGACCTGCGCGGCCGACACCCGCGCGGGCGCTGGGCGTCCCATTGCACCGGGCGCAGCCGTGACCGGCGCCGCAGCATCCGAGCGTGGACGCCGGGTGGCCGCGCCCGCCTTGGGCCCGTAGCCGACGAGCGTCGCCGTACGGCCGCCCGGCCCCAGCTCGCCGATCAACGCGCCCTGCGGACCGGTGACGTCGGGGAACGGCTCCGCCGCCGGCTCGGTGTCGACGGTGATGATCGATGCACCGACATCGACCGTGGTGCCCACCTCATGGTGGATCGAGTGCACGACACCGGCGTACGGCGACGGAAGCTCGACTGCGGCCTTGGCGGTCTCCACCTCGACGATCACCTGGTTGATCTCGACCCTGTCGCCGGGCTGCACCATCCATCGCAGGATCTCGCCCTCGGTGAGGCCCTCGCCGAGGTCGGGCAGCATGAACTGCTTCAGCCGGGACATCAGAAGGCGAGGGAGCGGTCGACGGCGTGCAGGATCCGGTCGAGGTCCGGCAGGTAGTCCTCCTCCACCCGCGAGGGCGGGTAGGGGGTGTCGAAGCCGGTGACCCGGAGCGCCGGGGCCTCCATCTCGTAGTAGAGCTCCTCGCCCAGCCGGGCCGCGATCTCGGCGCCGAGCCCGACGTTGGACGGCGCCTCGTGCACGATCACGCACCGGCGGGTGCGGCGTACCGACTCGCGGACGGTCGCGAAGTCCAGCGGGGACAGCGTGCGCAGGTCGACGACCTCGAGGCTGCGGCCGTCGTTCTCGGCGGCGGCGGCGGCGGCGTCCAGGCAGGTCTTCACCATCGGGCCGTACGCGAGCAGGGTCGCGTCGCTGCCCTCGCGGACGACGCGGGCCTGCCACAGCGGGCCGGGCGTCATGGCGACGTCGACCTCGGCCTTCTCCCAGTAGCGGCGCTTGGGCTCGAAGAACAGCACCGGGTCGTCACTCGCGACCGCCTGCTGGATCATGAAGTGGGCGTCGACGGGGTTGGAGCAGGTGACGACCTTCAGGCCTGCGGTGTGCGCGAAGTACGCCTCCGGGCTCTCGCTGTGGTGTTCCACCGCGCCGATGCCACCGCCGAAGGGCACCCGGATCGTCACCGGCATGGGGACGCTGCCCTTGCTCCGCGCGTGGATCTTGGCGAGCTGGCTGACGATCTGGTCGTAGGCGGGGTAGATGAAGCCGTCGAACTGGATCTCGCACACCGGGCGGTAGCCGCGGATGGCCAGGCCGATCGCGGTCCCGACGATGGCCGACTCGGCGAGCGGCGTGTCGAAGACGCGGGCCTCCCCGAAGTCCTTCTGCAGCCCGTCGGTGACACGGAAGACGCCGCCCAGGCGGCCGATGTCCTCGCCCATCAGCAGCACCGTCGGGTCCTTTTCCATGGCCACGCGCAGACCCTCGTTGAGCGCCCTGGCCATCGTCATCTGCGCCATCAGCGCTCGCCCTCCGCAAACCCGGACAGGTAGGCACGGAAGGTCTCCCGCTGCTCCTCGAGCAGCGGGGTCGTCTCCACGTAGACGTCGTCGAAGATCGACAGCGGCTCCGGGTCGGGCATCTCCAGGCACCCCTTGCGGATGCGTGCCGCCAGCGCGTCGGCGTCGCTGTCCAGCTGCGCGAAGAAGGCGCTGTCGACCAGCTGGGACTTGTAGAGGAAGGACTTCATCCGCTCCAGCGGGTCCTTGAGTTTCCAGGCCTCGAGGTCGCTGGCCAGCCGGTAGCGCGTCGGGTCGTCCGAGGTGGTGTGCGCCCCCATCCGGTAGGTGAACGCCTCGACCAGCGTCGGGCCCTGCCCGCTGCGCGCGGCGTCCAACGCCTTGCGCGTCACGGCGTACGACGCCAGAACGTCGTTGCCATCGACCCGGACGCCGGGGAAGCCGAAGCCCTCCGCGCGCTTGTAGAGCGGGATGCGGCTCTGGCTGGTCGTCGGGGTGGAGATGCCCCACTGGTTGTTCTGGCAGAAGAACACGACCGGGGCGTTGTAGACGCTGGCCCAGACGAAGGCTTCGTTGACGTCACCCTGGCTGCTGGCGCCGTCGCCGAAGTAGGCGATGGCGGCCTCGCCGTCGGCACCGCCGACCGCGCCGTCCTTGGTGATGCCCATGGCGTAGCCGGTCGCGTGCAGCGTCTGGCTGCCGATCACGATCGAGTAGAGGTTGAAGCGCTTCTCCTGCGGGTCCCAGCCGCCGTTGCTCGCGCCACGGAAGAGCCCGAGCAGGGTCAGCGGATCGACCCCCTTGCACCAGGCGACGCCGTGCTCGCGGTAGGTCGGGAAGGCGAAGTCCCTGGGGCGCATCGCCCGGCCCGAGCCGACCTGGGCGGCCTCCTGGCCGAGCAGGGCAGCCCAGAGTCCGAGCTCTCCCTGGCGCTGCAGGGCGGTGGCCTCGACGTCGATGCGCCGGACGAGGACCAGGTCCCGGTAGAGATGGCGGTATTCCTCGTCGGTGAGGTCGACGTCGTAGTCGGGATGGTGCACCCGCTCCCCCTCGGGAGTGAGCAGCTGCACCAGCTCGGCGCCCGCGGTGGTGCTCGTCGCGGCAACGCTCACCGGCGTGACCGCATCGGGCAGGTTCGACGGCAGGTCGGTCAGGGCCACAGCTCTCCTCGTCGCGCTCGTGCGCCGTCTCGGGGTGACCGGACGGGGCGGGACCAGCCGCTCGCGGGGTGGGCGTGCGGCGGTGCCGGGTGGTGCACGGGCAGTCTGACAGGTTCAGCGGCTCTTGGCGGACCTGCCGGTCGTCGCCGGCTGCTGCGCCTTGCCGGCCTTCTGCGGCTTCGACGCCGGCTGGGTCCTGGCGGACTTCTCGGCTCGGCCCGGCTTCTCGGGCTTCCCGGTGGTGCGGGCCTTCGTGGTGGTGCGGGCCTTCGTGGTGGTGCGGGCCTTCGTGGACTTCCGGGCCTTGGGGGTCTGCCCGGTCGCGGACCGCTCGAGGGCCTTGGCCTGCTTGTGGACCTTGGCCCGCTTGTGGACCTTGACGGCCTTCGCCTTCGCCGGCTGGTTCGGACCGGCGGTGTGCGCCCCTGTGGTCTGCGCCTCTGTGCCGCGCACGGCCGCAGCCACGTCGAAGTCCGCATCCCCGTCCGACGGCGGAGCGGCCGGACCGACGCGCAGCGCAGCGACGGGCGCCTGCTCGGTCGACCCGAGCAGAGAACTCTCCACCGGCTCCACGACCTCGACCGGGACATCTGGAGCAGCGTCGGCAGCCGTGCCGGTGTCGCGGGCCGCGACAGCGCGCAGATCACGAACCTGCCCTGTCGCCTCGGGCGGTGCAAGTGGCCGGCTGCCCGGCGTCAGAGCCGGTAGCACGGTCAGCAGCCGGGGAGACAGCAGTGGCAACTGCAACTGCAACTGCAACTGCGGCTGGGGCTGGGGCTGGCGCTGCCCGACCGCCACATCGGTCGTCCCGGTCGTACGGCCCGTGGCGCCGCCGGAGCGACCGGCATCACGCGGCGCCGTGCCGAGGGCACCCGGAGGCAGCAGAACGACGGGCTGGTCCGAGGGTGCCGCAAAGGGCGGGAGCGGCATGAAGGTCGCGTCCGGGCGGACCACCCCGGCCGTACCGGTGAGGACGACGAAGGCGGTGGCGGCCGAGGTGAGGGCCACCAGCGCTCCGGTGGCAGCCACGAGAACGGCGCGCGGCGTCCCGACGACCCTCACCCGTGCCCGTTGCTCCACGTCCGTCCCCGTCCCACGCTGCCCGTCGGCTGCCTCCGAGTATGACACAGTCTGTGGTCATCCGGCTACCCAACGTGCATGGCCTCTTACGTGGCGCCCTGGTCGCTAGTCCAGGCTGCTGATCAACATGGTGACCGTGGAGCCGGTACGCGCGGCGATGTCCATCGCGTCGGCAGCCGTCCTGCGGCCCTGCTCCGAAGCGAGGGAATCACCCATCGTCTCGGCGTCGGCGTAGTACAGCTCGGCGATCCGGTGGTAGGGCGCCGGGCTGTTGTCGGGCGTGGCCACGACCACCGACGTCTCGGCGCGCAGCAGGTCGGGCAGCGCGGCGGCCAGGGGCAGGTGGACCGAGGTGTAGTGGGCGTCGAACTCGTCGACCTGGGCGGGTGGGGTGTACAGGACAGTCAACTTTATCACCGCCCGGAGGCTACGCCTGCTCGGGCGTCGGCAAGGATCAGGCACCACCACGAACGGAGGAGACACGTGCACAGCCACGGTGCGCAGGCGCACGACACCGCACCGGAGGCCGGCAGTGCAGCCGCTCTGGCTCGCCGGCGGCTGCGCCGGTTGCTGGCAGCGGTGCTCGTCCCACTGATGGTGCTGACCGCCGTCGCGCTCGTCGTCCTGCTGCCGCGCGGTGCCGAGGTCGATCGGTTCCCGGCGGGGCTCGGGCCGCAGACAGACCTGGTTCGGGCCGAGTTGCTCACGCGGGAGGTGGTGCCGTGTCCGGAGCGCACGCCCGCCGACGGGCAGGACGAGCTCGTCCCCGTCGTTCCCCCGTCGGACGACATCCCGGGCGTCGGTCAGACCGAATGCATCGCCGCCACGGTCCGGCTGCTGTCCGGCCCGGACGAGGGCGACTCCTTCGTCCTCGACTCCCTCTCCACCCCCGTGACGCCGTTCCCGGAAACGGGGCGTGTTCTGCTGTCGTACGAGCCGACCGCCGCGCCGGGTGAGCAGTACGCCTTCGCGGACGTCGAGCGGCGCCGGCCGCTGCTGCTGCTCGCCGCGCTGTTCGCGGTCGCCGTCGTCGCGCTCGGACGGTGGACCGGCCTGCGGGCGCTGTTCGGCCTCGGCCTGAGCCTGCTGGTGCTGACCACCTTCGTGCTGCCGGCGCTGCTGGCCGGCTCGAATGCGCTGCTCGTCGCTCTCGTCGGCTCCGCAGCCGTCATGTTCGTCGTGCTCTACCTGGCGCACGGCGTCCGCGTTCAGACCTCGATCGCGGTGCTGGGCACCCTGGCAAGCCTGCTGCTCACCGTCGTGCTGGCCGAGGTGTTCGTACGCGCGAGCGCCCTGACCGGCCTCGGGTCGGACGAGACGAGTCTGATCAGTGCAACGGTCGGGACGGTCGACCTGCGCGGACTGCTGCTCGCCGGCATCGTCATCGGCTCACTGGGCGTCCTCGACGACGTGACGGTCACCCAGTCCTCCGCGGTCTGGGAGTTGCACCTGGCCAACCCGGCGGCCAGCGCCCGTGACCTCTACCGCTCCGGCATCAGGATCGGCCGCGACCACATCGCGTCGACGGTCAACACACTCGTGCTCGCCTACGTCGGGGCATCGCTGCCGCTGCTGGTCGTCTACAGCCTGGCCGGCTCCAGCGTGCAGGACGTGCTGACCAGCGAGGTCGTCGCCCAGGAGGTGGTCCGCACGCTGGTCGGCTCGATCGGCCTGGTCGCGGCCGTCCCACTGACCACGGCGCTCGCCGCGCTGACGGTCCGGGTCGACCGGGTGCGCTGACAGGGCGCTGTTCCGGACCGGCCGACTCGCGGTCGGCTCGAGGGCCCACGGACGCCCCCTCCGTACGGAAAGGCACCGGGCGCCACGTCACTCAGCTCAGCAGGGCAGCTGACGTCGGGATCCGTGGTCATGGACGCGGATGCCGCTCCGGGGACATGTGTCCTGTCGGGCGGTGTACACGACAGGTCAACAATCGGGAAAAGTTGACCTGCGGTGTACACCGCGATGCGCGGCACATGCCGACGCGACTGCCCACGCCCCTGCGCAGCCCGACCCACCGCAGCCGCAGCCCACCTACCGCAACCGCTTGCGCCGCGGTGCGGCGCGTCGATCCAAGGGCGATCGCGGGCGGGACTGTCGCCCGACCGAGCGAATCGTCCAACGACCCGCTGTCCGCCCGCAGCCACGAGCGCGTGGTGCGGTCACAGATCAGGACGAGGTTGTCCGACTTGCTGTGGACATCAGCGAACACCCCACGGACGAGCGAAGAGGCCTTGGCTGCAAGGACGGCAACGAGGAACACGCCCGATGGGCCTCTTCCTCCTTACCGCTGACCTCTTCGCGGGATTGCGCGCCAGTGCGCGCGATTGCATGGTTCGTACATGAGCGAGATGACGGTCAGCGAAGCACGGACCCGCCTGGCTGACGCGATCGACCGAGCCCGTACCTCGCACGAGCCTGTCGTGCTCACCCGGCGGGGTCGGCGCGTAGCTGTCCTCGTCGACGTCGACGACCATGCACGCCTGTCTGACCTCGCCGAGGACGTGCTGGACCGGGTAGAGCTCGAGGCGGCCCGCAGGGATGACGACTACGTTCCCTGGGAGCAGGTCAAGGCCGATCTCCGACTGGCGTGGACCGCGCCGGGGAGCAACTATCGGGTGCAGCTCGCCCGACGAACGATCAAGACCATCGAGGCGCTGCCACGCAGGGAGCAGCAACGCGTGCGGGCCGCCATCGACCCCCTTGGCCAGACGTCTCGCCCGCCCGGCCGGGTGGCGATGTCAGGAGAACCAGCACCTTTCGCGTGCGCGTCGGGGACTACCGCATCGTGTACGAAGTGCACGACGAGGTCCTGCTCGTGCAAGGCGTCCGCGTGGGCCACCGCCGCGAGGTGTACCGATGAGAGCGGTTGTAGCGAACAGCTTTGGCGCGCGTTCGTCGCGATGCGGGCAGAGGGGACCCCGAACTCCCCTGCACCTGCGGTAGCTCCCGCAGCGCCCTGGCGACCCGCACCTTCTCGGGCCGCGCAGCCGGCCATCAGCCGGATCGCTCATCTCCCTCAGCAGCGCTTCACGGGCGATCTCCGCGTCACCGGCCGCGGCGCCGGGCGGCGCCTGCGCCCAGCAGCATGGCGACGGCCAGTAGGGGCACTGCGGTCAGCAGACCGGTGGCGGGCAGCCGCTGGGCGGTCGGCGAGCCTGCGGTGCCGCCGGCCGCGCCGGACTTCCCGCCGAAGGCTGTCGACACCGGCGCGGCGGGCAGCGGGGTCCCCCCGGGCCCACTGGCCAGACTCAGCCACGCCGCTCCCGCGACCGGCTTCCGGAAGCCCACGCTCGGCTTGGAGAAGTCACAGACGCCAGCCGGGAAAGCCGCCTGGAGCCGGGACCACTGCTCGTCGGTGAACGTGACGGAGTAGTCGTCCCGGCGCAGCGGCTCGAGCTGGCACTTCAGCACGTCGCCGGACAGCGGCATCCCCGCCACCTGTCGCGGCAGGATGTTGTCGGTGTAGGCGGTCTCGCAGGCGGCACCGCTGTCGACAGGTTCCCCAGCCGTGAAGCACTGGTCGCTCACGTCCGCCGGCTTGTTGCGCACGACCTTGACCTCGAGCGGGTCCGCGCTGGTGTCGGCCTCTATCGCGGCCAGCCAGCGGTCCATCGCCTCGAACGACCGTGTCGCCGTGAAGACCGGGGCACCGAACGCCCCGGCGTTGGTCTCCGTCCAGTACGCCTGACTGTCGTGGTTGCCGACGGACCGCACCATGCGGGCCCGGAGGATGTCTCGGTGGACGTTGCTGTGGAAGTCGTAGGTGTCGTCGGATCGAGCGTCGATCGACGGCACCTTGGCCAGGTTCTCGCCGTAGGTGAGCTGGCCGGTCCGGTACATGTGGGTGATTCCGGCCACGTCGCCGGCGGTCCGCTCCGCCTGGTGCTCGAAGTCGATGTCGAAGCCACCGATCTTCTCGTTCAGGTCGACGAACTGCTCCGCCAGGATCACTCCGTCGTCGAGCGCCTTGCGGCCCCATTCCAGCCCGACATGGTCGTTGACGCCGTTGCCGAACCCGTCCGGCCGGTGGCCGAGAGCGTTGGCGTTGTAGTCCTGGAGGGTGCACCGCACGCCCCCCGGGTTGGTTTCCCGTTCGTAGACCGCCTCGGCGTCCAGGCCACAGCCGGTGCTGGGATCCCACGTCGCCGCCGCGAAGGCATACCCCGCCTCGGCGCAGATGGCCGAGCTGGCGGCGCCGCCCAGCACGGCAGCCCGCTGCTGCTCGACTGCCCACAGGTGAGGGGAGACGGTGTTGAAGTAGCGGTTGAACAGCGGGCAGTCGAACTTGTCCAGCAGAGCCGGCGTCCACGCGTCGGCGAAGGTGCAGGTCGGCAGGATCCCATCGAGCAGGCCCGGGTAGTTCTCCGCGATGGTGTTCTGCGCCTCGGAGCCGCCGGAGCACCCGGAGCCGATCGTGTAACGGATCTCGCCGTAGCGCTCCACCAGGCGCTCCTTGACCATCATGACCGACTCGGCGGCGACCACGTGGTTGCACACGTTGCCGAAGACGTTGGCGGAGGAGACCGCGACAGCAAAGCCGCGGGACAGCATCATGTCGTCGAGCGGGCTGACCGCGGCGCCCTGGGTGTGCCCCGGGTTGCAGGCGGCGCCGAACTTGAACCCCAGCTTGCCGTTCCAGCCCGGCTGCGGCGCCCACGGCTCGAACGGCTTGCTCGGGTCGAAGAGCACGGCGATGTCATAGATGCCGCGGTCCAGGGTGCCCCGCTCGTCCCGGACGATGTAGGGCACGGTGACTCCGGTGTCCGTGGTCGTCGTCGCCACCCGAGCCGCCGGCGGCGGGTCGTCCGGGTCGTAGCTGGTGAACCGGCCGGTGACGGTGTCCTTGTACGTGAAGGTGTAGGTCGTGTTCCCGTTGCACTGGGCGTCCTGCGGCTCACCCAGGCCGGCTGCCTGCGTGGTGCACACCCACGGCTGGATCTGGGGACCGGAGAAGACCGGCCCGCCCCGCGGGTGGTTCGTCAGGGGGAGGCGGGCGCCCCTTCCTCCGGCCCGCGCGGCGACGACGGTCGTGCCGAGTTCGAGCCCTTCGACGCGGCCGTAGAACCGGCCGTCGGGACGCCGGGCGAACGAGGCGGTCACGTCCCGTCCAGCGAGGTCGACGCGAACCTCCTCAGGCTTCACCCCAGCCGGCAGCTTCACCTCGAGCAGCGCGTCTCCCGCCGTGAGCAAGTCCGGCCGGTTGGACAGCGACACGATCGACAGCTGACCGGGTGCAGCGTCCGCTGCCGCAACAGCGGCACCGGAGCCCAGCGCCACGGTGCCTCCTGTCAGCATCAGGACGGCAACCGCGGCAGGTAGGTACCGGCTGCGGAAGGGGACGCGGGGCATGGGTCTTCTCCTGACGACGAACCGATCACGGTGACGGTGACGGGACACCTTTTCGCCCTGAAAGTGAGGGTTCCTGCCCGGCGGAGCGGACGGACTGCCCGCAACGTGCTGGGAGCAGCGCGCCGGCCGCCCTGGGCGCGGCAGTCCCCTCAGCGCGGCAGTCCCCTCAGCGCGGCAGGACCGACTGGCGCGGCGACCAGCTGCGGCTGACCGCCTGCGGCACCACTACCACCGGCGCCTGGGTGTGCGCGCCGATACGGCGCCGTCCGCGCCGTGCGCCGACGGGCAACCCGACGATCCGGCGCAGGACGGCCCTGCGTCGCCGGCTCCTGCTCATCAGCCCGGGTTCATGTCGACGAAGCGGCTGTAGTGGCCCTGGAAGGCGACGGTGATCGTCGCGGTCGGGCCGTTGCGGTGCTTGGCCACGATGAAGTCGGCCTCACCGGCACGCGGGCTCTCCTTCTCGTAGGCGTCCTCGCGGTGCAGCAGGATCACCATGTCGGCGTCCTGCTCGATGGAGTTGTGCACGGCTACGCCGTCGGCGACGAAGTTGTGGGTGCCGAGGACGGTCGCGTCGAAGACCTGCTGCTCGCCCAGCGGCTCGATCGCGACGACCTCCTCCCAGAGCACGTCGTTGGTCGCCTCGAGGTCGAGGTCGGCGGAGCCCAGTGCACCGGCGACCCCCGCCAGGTGCACCGATCCGGCGGCGACCGGCTGGCGCGCCGACAGCGCACTGCGCACCCGCTGCCAGACGTGGCTGGGGACGGTGTCGAGGGCGGCGCGGGCCGGCGCCGGCTTCGGTGGCTCGGGGAAGACGGCCACAGCGACCTCGACGACAAAGCGCATGCGGTCGGCGGTCTCCGCCACGACGAGCCGGTCACGCGCCGGGGGCATCCGCGTCGAGATACCGAACCGGAGCAGGAGCCTGGCGACGTCGTCGAGCAGCTCGGCGTCGGCGTACAGCGTGGGCAGCTCGACTCCACCCAGCGAACCGCGCAGCTGCCACAAGGAGCGCAGGAACAGCCGGATCTGCCGTTTCGGCAGGTGCGCCACGGTCTCCGCGGCGGCCCGGCTCTGCTCGCCGAGCGCCGCGGTGCGCCGGGCGTGCTCGACCACCTGCTCGTCGGACCAGGCGGCCTCCAGCTCCGGTGCAGGAAGGTGCCGCGGCACCGCCACCCGACTCCCGGTGGACAGGTCGGCCAGTGGGCGCCACCCGTCGTAGGTCAGGAAGGGGTGGTTGGCCGTCGCCGTCACCTGCTTGCCCGAGGCCAGCCGCAGGCGGAAGACCGGCTTGCGGCCGGTGGAGAAGACATGGGTGAGATGCCGCCGCACGTAGCGCAGCGAGTCGTCCAGGCTCCACACCGGCACGTCGCGCGCGCCGGAGCGGAACAGCTCGCCGAGCGTGACCTCGCCGCCGGTGTCGGCGCGCAGGACCCGCGTCGAGGCCGGCAGGCAGCCGGACTCACGCAGGTCGGCGATCTGCGGCTTCTTGTCGGTGCGCTGCTCGGCGCCGCGGTTCAGCTGGCTCATCGCGATGACCGGGATCTCGAGCTCCTTGGCCAGCAGCTTCAACGAACGTGACAGCTCGGAGACCTCCTGCTGCCGGCTCTCGGCCTTCTTGTTGCCGGTCATCAGCTGGAGGTAGTCGATGACCACGAGCTTCAGGTCGTTGCGCTGCCGCAGCCGCCGGGCCTTCGACCGGATCTCCATCATGGTGAGGTTCGGCGAGTCGTCGATGTAGAGCGGTGCCTCGGCGACCTCGCCCATCCGGCGGGCCAGCCGCGCCCAGTCGTCGTCGGTCATCGTGCCCGAGCGCATGTGGTGCAGCGGGACGCGCGCCTCGGCCGACAGCAGGCGCATGGTGATCTCGGTCTTGCTCATCTCGAGTGAGAAGATCGCGCTGGGCAGGCCGTGCTTCACCGATGCGGCTCGCGCGATGTCGAGGCCCATCGTGGAGTTATGTGTGGGAACCATCCCGCGGGTCGCCAAGTAGAGGTGGTCGGCGCTGTCGACCTCCACGCAGCGGACCGGCACCGACGGCACGGGGGTCACGGAGGTGATCCACCGCCGGCCCGTGCGCGCCGCGGTCACACGAGAGCGCTCCTTGTGCAGCAGGTGCTTTCGCTCGAGCCGGAACACCGGCTCATCGGTGGTCCAGTTCAACGTGAAGCAGATCGAGGAGGCTTCGGTGCGGCCTCGCACCCGCTTGCGGGTCATGGTGCAGCGGTGGCCGAGGCTGAGGACGAGTTCCTGGACGTCCCGCGCCAGCCTTTCGTGGGTGACCGCGAACTGCAGGTTGCCGGTGGAGGTGACGGTGCCGTCAGTGTCCATCAGCCCGGCGAGCACGTCGCGCCGCTGCGCCTCGCAAGCCCGCAGATAGGGAGTCGGCACGTGCTTGTTGTTGAGCACGCCGAGCTGACGCAGCAACGCCTGCGCTGTGCCGTGGTGAGCGTGGCACTCGGCGCAGCGTGCGAGGCCGGAGGACGCTCCTCCGCAGTCGGGGCAACTCGCCGATCCCCCGAAGCCCTTGGCGCGGCCTCCGCAGGACCGCCCGCAGGTGATGACCTGAGATGTCCGCGGCAAGAAAACGGCGCCGCACACGACGCACTCTCGTTCCTTCACCGGCTCCACCGGCAGCGCCAAGCCGTACAGCATCGTGCCGCTCTGCTTGGTGACCACCAGGCCCTCCGCCTCGAGGTGCATGACAATCTCGGGGTCGTTGGTGGTCACCCGCGCCTCCGCCGCGTGCCCGTCGCCGAGCCAGACGCCCAGGGCGTACGGCGGCAGCGGCAGCTCGGCCTCCGGCAGCTGCAGCGGGGCAGCGTTCGTGACCGAGTGGTTGGCGCGGGCGTCGGCTGTCGCGCAGCGCACCGTCTCCGCGATCTGCGCGGTGGTACGCACCGCTGCCGCAGCGTTGCGGCCGCGCCGGGAGGCCCGGGTGTGCGTCAGCCACTGGTGCTCGGCGTCGGCCACCACCCGGGTGCCGTCGGAGAAGACGACCTCGAAGCACGGCCGGTCGTGCATGACCTCGGTGGCGCCGGTCACCCGCGTCGGGCGCCCGTCAGCGCCGAGAAGCAGGTCGCCGACCCGGACCTGGCCCATGGTCGTCCAGCCGGTGGGAGTCGGCAGCGGGGTATCCAGGGCGAGCGCCTTGCCGAGCCCCGGCCGGCCGGCGATGACGATCAGCTGACCGGGGTGCAGGCCGTTGGTCAGCCCATCGAGGTCGGCGAAGCCGGTGGGGACGCCGGACATCGACCCACCGCGGCTGCCGATGGCCTCCAGCTCGTCCATCGTCGGCTGCATCAACTCCTCGAGCAGCGTGTAGTCCTCCGAGGACCGCCGCTCGGTGACGTCGTAGATCGACTGCTGCGCGCGGTCCACGACGTCGTCGACGCCACCCGCTCCGGCCGCGCCGTAGCCCAGCTGGACGATGCGCGTGCCGGCCTCGACGAGCCGCCGCAGGACGGCCTGCTCGGCGACGATCCGCGCGTAGAAACCGGCGTTGGCCGCGGTCGGCACGCTCGACAGCAGCGTGTGCAGGTAGGGCGCGCCGCCCACCCGGCCGATCTCGCCGAGCCGGGTCAGCTCCGCAGAGACGGTGATCGGGTCGGCCGGCTCACCCTTGCCGTAGAGGTCGACGACCACATCGAAGATCATCTGGTGGGCCGGCCGGTAGAAGTCGGTGGCCCGCACGACCTCGACGACGTCGGCGATGGCGTCCTTGCTGAGCAGCATCCCGCCCAGCACGGACTGCTCGGCGGCGATGTCCTGCGGCGGGGTGCGCTCGAACTCCTGCGCCGGCCGCCCGGCCTGCGAGGGCAGCTCCACGACCCGCTCCGACACCCGCTCGCCTCCCTCTGCACGCGGCGCGCCTCGCCGTCGCCGCAAGTTCTACCGGGGACGACTGACGGAAAAAGAGCTCTCCGGCGTGTTGCCGCGGCCGGCTGTGGAGGGTGCTGGGGAAGGGGTGTGGGTGAGTCGGCCTGTCGCTGTGGAGGGCTGGGGACGAAGCTGTGGACAACCTCGAGATCCGGGGCGGCGCGCCGCGCGCCACCTGCCCACAGCTGTGTGCACCGCCTGTGGACAGAGAAAGTGGACAGCGAACGTCGCCGGGGCCGGTCCCCCGTCAGCAGCGAACGTCGTCGGGCCGGCTCCCGTCAGCGGCGACCGGCCCGCAGCACCGCCAGCGCGTACGCCGTGGCCGACAGCACGAGCAGCGCCGCGGTCACCCCGGCCCACCGCTCGAGGTAGGGGTCCGGCGACAGTCCGGACTTGACGGCGAAGGTCGGTGCGGCGCGCTGCAGGATCAGCGGCGCCCACACCACCAGCAGCAGGGCGGACAGCAGCGCCGGCACCCGGACGTAGTTCAGCGCCCGGACCCCGCGCACCCGGACCCGGTGCAGCGGCTGGAGTCCCCGGTCGGCCAGCGCCAGCGCCGGCCCGAGCAGCAGGTCCCAGACCACAGCGGCACCGACCAACCAGATCGTGATGCGCACCAGCACCGGCAGGTCGTCCAGCAGCCGGCCCACGGTGTAGGCCGTGAGTGCGAAGCAGCCGAGCAGGACCAGCAGGTGCCACGGCGCCGCGCCGTACGCCCGGGTGAACCCCCGATGCACGCGGGCCGCCGCCGGCTTCCCGCTCATGCGCCCGACCCGAACGTCAGGCGCTCGACCCACTTGGTGTTCCGTACGCCGGGAGCCGCCGGGATGATCATCCGGGCGGGGAAGCCGTGGTCGAGGGACAGGTCGACGCCGTTGACCTGCAGCGCCAGCAGCGTCTTGTCGGCGCGGATCTGCTTACCGGTCAGCGACATGGTGGAGAACGCACCGCCCCGCTGCAGCGACTCGACGAACACGGCGTCGGCGTCCGCCCCGTCGACGAGCGCGGCGAGGTCACGCAGGCGCACCCCCGTCCAGGACTGCGAGGTCGACCAGCCCTCGACGCAGGCGATCGGCAGCTCCTCGGTGTGCAGCGGCATGGCCTGCAGGTCCTCGCGCCGCAGCACGACCTCGCGCCCGGTCGGGCCGGTCAGCCGCAGTCGCCAGGCCGCTCCGGTCTGGGCCGGATCCACGCCGATCTCGGCGAACGTCGTGTTGATCTGGAAGTCGTTGGGGCCGGAGCCCTGTCGCTGCCCGCGTGGAGACAGCAGCGCGGTGCGGCGCAGCGGATCCACCGACTGGCCGAGCGACAGGCCCAGCAGCACCAGCGCCGAGCCGCCGACGAGGGCCAGCGCGCCACGCCGCGACATGGTCGGCGGCGCGGGGTCCGGCGAGACCAGCCCGACCAGGTCGCGCGGCTCCGGAACGGTCGCGTCGGCCGAAATGCGGAGCTCCTGCCGGAACGACCGGCTGCGCAACGCGGACACCATCGTCGGCAGCTTGAGCGCCACGTGCGCCCCGAAGGCGGCGATGAACACCCACGCCGCGTAGAAGTGGCCGGTGTAGAAGCTGAAGCCCCAGGCGTAGTCGTACTGGATGTTCATGACGCCGGTGATCATCAGGAACAGGATGCTGCCGACGATGAGCAGGATGCTGACCCGTTCCAGCGCCTGCGCGGCCGACGTCACCGGCGGCCACTGGAACAGCTTCGGCGCGACCGACCAGAGCTTGGCCAGCACCACCGGCACCAGGGCGATGCCGAGCAGCACGTGCGTGCCCTGGGTCAGCCGGTAGAGCCAGCTGGGTGAGGTGAACCAGTCGAACCAGATGTAGCGGGCGAGCAGCTCGGCCTGCGGTGTCTGGTCGTTGCTGCCGCCGAGGCGGGGGTCGTAGGCCGCGTACGACAGCAGCCCGGTCACGATCATCACGAGCAGGCCGACGAGCAGGACCAGCGCCAGCACCGAGGTGAGCCACGGGCCGCGCAGCGGGCTGCGCCACACACGCGGATCGAACGGGCCACCGGGCCCGGAGCGCAGCAGGCCCGAGCGGTCACCGGCCGGCTCGGCAATCTCGGGGGAAACGGTCATGCAAGCAGTATCCGTTCGGGCGGCGGCTGTCCCGGGAGGTTCGGCGCCCGGTCCGCAGCGGTTCGCGTGCCGCCTGTGCTCGGCGTCACGGCGGGCGAAACCGGCTTGCCGGCAACAGCGATGAACCGGGCGGCTTCCCGGCACGAACCTCCGCCAGATCGTTCACCCCCGACCCGAGAGGACACCCCTCGTGCTCAGCCTCAAGAAGAAGTCCGCCGTCCTGGCCCTGTCCACCAGTCTCGCCCTCGTCCTCGCCGCCTGCGGGAGCGACGGCGGGAGCGACGGCGGGAGCACCGGCACCGGCAGCGAAGCCCAGCAGTCGGTCAGCAAGGAGCCGGTCGCCCAGATCGACCAGCTGAGCGGCCAGCAGACGGCCGTCACCCTCGACGCCGGCTTCGTCGAGGGCATCACCGGCCTGGGCCTGGCGCCCGGTGTCGTCGGTGACGCCACCTTCGACGGCACCGCCGGCAAGGTGGCCTTCCCCATCACCGGCGGCAACGTGACCTACTACGACCCCGCCTCCGGCGTCGAGCCCTACGTCCAGGGCCGGATCGAGCACTTCCAGAGTGGCATGACGCTGAGCAAGGGCGACACGACCGTCACGCTCCGGAACTTCGTGGTCGACCCCGGTGAGAGCATGCTGTTCGGCAAGGTCCTGGTGAACGGCCAGCCGTTCCCGGAGAGCGGGGACGAGGTGCCGCTGTTCTTCCTGGACGGCAGCACGCTCAAGCCGCTCGCCGAGGGCTCCGCGCCCAACACCGCGGTGCTCGAGGGCACCACGGTCAGCCTCACCAAGACCGCGGCCGACGCGCTGAACATGGTCTTCGAGACCGACGCGCTCGCCGAGTTCTTCAAGGTCGGCATCGCCGAGATCACCGTCGACGTGCCGCAGAGCTAGTCCGACGAACGACCACCGGAGGGCCGGGCAGCACTGCTGCCC
>JBBDWV010000024.1:0-35157 GCA_040902655.1 Mycobacteriales bacterium | reverse complement strand
CCCCCCCCCCCCCCCCCCCCCCCCCCCCCGGCAGGTCCGGCCCCGGACCGACGACGGCCCGCCGACACCAGGACCGCGACCAGGGCCAGGGCGAAGGCGGCGCTGCCGGTGCGGGAGGCGCCGGGCGAGGGCCCGTCCGGGACGACCGCGAAGAACGCCGGGTACGCGGCGGCCGGCACGGCCAGCCAGGCCGGCCGGGCCGCGAGCACGGCCAGCGCCGCCAGTGGCAGGCCGTACCACGGCTGCACGGGTGTCGCGAGCAGCAGCGCGGAGCCGAACAGCAACAGCGCGGGAAAGGCCACGTCGTCGGGCCGCGCCCGCACCGCGCGCAGCACGACCGTGAGGACACCGAGGCCGGCGGCACCGGCCACCAGTGTCGCCGGGAGGCCCGACAGGCCGAGGGGTCGCAGCAGCAGGTACCGGCCACCCTCGACGTAGTCCTCCTCCCGTAGATAGCCGGGCAGGTAGCCGAGCACGTCCCAGCCGACGGCGAGCACGTGCGGCAGGTAGCTCACGACCACCACGGCCACGAAGGCGCCGAGCACCCGGACCGGCCGGCGCGCGAGCAGCACCGGCAGCAGCAAGGCCGGGTAGAGCTTGACCATGGCGGCCGCGCCGAGAGCGGCCCCCGAGCAGGCGGGGCGCCGGCCGGCCAGCCCGACGGCAGCAACGACGAACAGCGTCGCCAGCCCGTCGACGTGGCCGTTCTGCACCGCCTCCAGCACCGCGACCGGGCTCCAGGCGTAGACGGCCACCCACCGCGGGTCCCGTCCACGCTGGACCAGCAGCCGCCACAGCAGCACCATCGTTGCGAGATCGGCGAGCAGCGCGACCAGCTGCCAGCCCAGATCCTGCAGCCGCGAGGCCCCCAGCGAGTGCCCCAGCAGGAACCACGCCTGCGCCACGGGCGGGTAGAGGGTGCGCACCTCGGGCCGGTTGATGATCGTGCAGTCCGGCTCGCGGCCGAGTTCGGCGCACGCCGCGGCCCCCGGGAACAACCAGGCGTCCCGCAGCCCGGCCAGCTCGGGAGCCGTCGGCGGGTAGCGGTAGGGGTCGGTGCCGGCGGCCTGCACCCGGCCGTCCCAGGCGTAGCGGTAGAGATCGTCGGACAGCGGGACGACGGCGGTGATGGCCGCCACCCGCAGCGCGACGGCGCCCAGGACGACGACCAGCAGCACCCCGCGCGCGGTGGTCCGGCGCAGGCAGGCGATGCCCACCGCCCAGGCCGCCCACCACGCCAGGATCTCGAGCAGCAACCGGTCGGCGTTGCCCAGGATGCTGTTCTCCTGGGTGGTCCGCCAGGCCAGCACGGTGCCGACCGCCAGCGCGAGCAGAGCGCCGCGCAGCCAGCGGTCGCCCGTCACGCGGCCGAGCCTGCCCTACCGGGTGTGCGGTTGTGGGCGGCGGGGGAGGCCGCCAGGAGCGGGATGCGTGAACCGGGGCGGGGCGCGCCACGAAGAAGTTCGGGGCCACTCCGGCCGGACCCTCTGGAGGACCACGCGTGCTGCCGTTGCCCCGCCCGACGGCACCGTCGCGGCCGCCCTCCGTGCTCGATCCGGCGGAGGTGCTGACGGACTGGATGGCCACGGCCGGCGAGGACGACCTCCAGCCCCGCCTGCTGCGGCTGTCCGACGGGCGGCTGCTCCCGCTGCCCGTCGCCCGCTGGCGCGGCCCGGTCGGGCGCGCCGACGAGTCGATGCTCCAGCGCTGCGTCGGCCCCGTGCTCGACGTCGGCTGCGGACCCGGCCGGTTGACCGCCGCGCTGCACGCCCGCGGCACCGAGGTGCTCGGTCTCGAGCTGCTCCCCGCGGTGCCGGTGCTGGCCAGGGAGGCCGACGCGCCGCTGCTGCTCGGTGACGTCTTCGGCCCGCTCCCTCGTACCGGCCAGTGGCAGACCGTGCTGCTGGCCGACGGCAACGTCGGCATCGGCGGTGACCCGGTCCGGTTGCTGCGCCGGGTACACGCCCTGCTCGGCCCCGGGGGACAGGCACTGTGCGAGCTGCACCCGGACGGTGACACGGCCGCCGGCGGTCGGGTTCGGCTGGAGGGGCTGGGCGCCACGAGCGCGTGGTTCCCCTGGGTCCTGCTCGGGCGTTCCGGGCTCGCCGCGGCCGCTGCCGCAGCCCGGCTCGCCGTCGGGGACGGCTGGGAGGAGCAGGGTCGGCAGTTCGCGGCGCTCACCAGGATGTGACAGTTCCGTGACAACACCCCCGGTACGATGGCCGAAGAGCCGGGCAGGCGAGCAGTACGGCTGGCGGCCA
The DNA here is from genome assembly GCA_040902655.1 of Mycobacteriales bacterium. NCBI lineage: Bacteria > Bacillati > Actinomycetota > Actinomycetes > Mycobacteriales > Mycobacteriales bacterium. Next base: position 32,896 of record JBBDWV010000024.1, on the reverse strand, counting down.
CCCGCACCGACGACAGGAGTACCCACAGCGTGACGACAGCACCGGCCCGTACCGGAAACGACCCCGTGGTGGTGGTCGGCGCCGGGCCCGCCGGCTTGACCGCCGCCCTGCGGCTGCGCCAGGCGGGCCTGCAGACGACGGTCGTGGAGGCCGGCGACAGCGTCGGCGGGATCAGCCGGACCGTGGAGCGCGACGGCTGGCGCTTCGACCTCGGCGGTCACCGTTTCTTCACCAAGGTGCCCGAGGTCGAGGCGTTCTGGCACGAGGTGCTGCCCGACGAGGACTTCCTCATGCGGCCGCGACTGTCCCGGATCCTCTACCGCGGGAAGCTGTTCGACTACCCGCTCAAGCCGTTCAACGCGCTGTTCGGCCTCGGGGTGCTGGAGGCCATCCGGTGCGTGCTGTCGTACGCGCTGGTCCGGGTGCGGCCGCCCAAGGACCAGAGCAACTTCGAGGGCTGGGTTGCTGCGCGGTTCGGCTGGCGGCTCTACCGGATCTTCTTCAAGACCTACACCGAGAAGGTGTGGGGCGTGCCGGCCACCGACATTCAGGCCGACTGGGCGGCGCAGCGGATCAAGAACCTGTCGCTGCTCAACGCGATCACCTCCGCCTTCGGGTTCGGCAAGGGTCAGAAGATCACGACGCTGATCGAGGAGTTCCAGTACCCGCGGCTGGGCCCTGGGATGATGTGGGAGCGCTGCCGCGACCTGGTGATCGGCCTGGGCGGGAAGCTGCGGATGTCGGCACCCGTGGCGCGGGTGGAGCACGCCGGCGGTCGGGCGCACACCGTCGTGCTCGCCTCCGGGGAGCGGCTGCCGGCCTCCGCGGTCGTCTCCTCGATGCCGATGCCCGAGCTGGTGCGGGCGATGGACCCGCCGGCGCCGCCCGCGGTGCTGGCGGCCGCCGACGGCCTGGCGTTCCGCGACTTCCTCACCGTCGCGCTCGTCGTCCCGGCGAGCGCCGGCTTCCCCGACAACTGGATCTACATCCACGAGCCCGGCGTACGGGTCGGACGGGTGCAGAACTTCGGATCCTGGTCGCCGCAGCTGGTCAAGGACGGTTTCACCTGCCTGGGCCTCGAATACTTCGTGTCCGAGGGCGACGACCTCTGGGAGTCCTCCGACGAGGACCTCGTCGCGCTCGGCAAGGCCGAGCTCGAGACGCTGAAGCTGGTCACCAGCGGCCAGGTCGAGGCGGGGTACGTCGTCCGCGTCCCGAAGGCCTACCCGGTCTACGACGAGGGTTACGCCGAGCGGGTCGACGTGCTGCGCGGCTGGCTGGCCGAGACCGCGCCGAACGTGCACCCGGTCGGCCGCAACGGCATGCACCGCTACAACAACCAGGACCACTCGATGCTCACGGCGATGCTGGCCGTCGAGAACATCGCGCACGGCGCCCGGCACGACGTGTGGACGGTCAACGTCGAGGAGGACTACCACGAGACGATGGCCTCCGACGCCGACGTCTACCCCACCTCGGCCGACGGCCCGTCCTCCACCGCCGCCTCCCGCACCGGACGGGACGCGCCGATCCTGCCTCGGCGCCCGCGGGACCACGAGGAGAACGCGGCCTGACCGCCACCTCGCACCGCACCGTCCCCGCACCACCTGCGCACCCGGGCCGGTCCGCGCTCGAGGGCCGGCCGGGGCTCGTCCTGCTCGTCCTCGCGCTGCTCGGCTGCGCCGTCGGGGTGATCGCCGGAGTGCTCTCCGGACCGCTGTGGCTCGACGAGGTGATCAGCGTCGAGATCGCCCGGTTGCCGCTGCCCGATCTGTACGCCGCGCTGCGGCAGGACGGCGCGCCGCCGCTCTACTACCTGCTGCTCAAGGCGTGGATGACCCTCGTCGGCACCGGCACGGTCGCCGTCCGGCTGCTCACGGCGCTGCTCGTACCGGTGGCGCTGCTGCTGGCCTGGAGACTGGGCTCCCGGCTCGACGGCCGCGCCGGCGGACGCGCGGCCGTGATCGTGCTGGCCACGCTGCCCTGGCTGATGCGGTTCGGTTCCGAGACCCGGATGTACCTGCTGGTCGTGGTGCTCGTGCTGAGCGGTGCGCTCGCCCTGCACACGGTGCGGACCACCGCCTCACGCCGCGCGGTGCTGACGCTCGCGGCTCTGGCCGGGCTGCTGCTGCTGACGCACTACTGGTCGCTGTTCCTGCTCACGGCGGTCGGTCTGCTCCACCTGCCGGGGCTGGTCCGGCGGCGGGGTGACGCTGTCCGGGTCGTGCTGGCCCTCGGGGTCGGGGGGCTGCTCTTTCTGCCCTGGGCGCCGACCTTCCTCTTCCAGGCCGCGCACACGGGCGCACCCTGGGCAGCTCCGCTGACCGTGGCGGAGTTCCTCCGTACGCCGCGCTACTGGGGCGGTGGGTCGGTGACCTTCCGCACGCTGCTGGGCTTGCTCCTGGTCCCACTGGCGGTGTGGGCGGCCTTCCGACAGCCGGCGGCCCGGCTGCTCGGGGGGGTCGCGCTGCTCACCCTGCTGCTCGCCTGGACGACGGTCTTCTTCGGAGGCGGCGCCTACACCGGCCGGTACACGGCGGTGGCCGTCCCGCTGGTGGTCGTGGGGGCCGCTCTCGGCGCCGCCGCGCTGCCCGGCCGGCGGCTGCCCCTGGTCGCCCTGGGGCTGGTCGCCGTGCTCGGGATCAGCTCCGGCATCCCGGCCGCCGCGCGTACCCGTACCGTCGCCGGCGGCGTCGTCGAGGCCTTCCGCGCGGCAGGCGGAGGACCGGGGGACCTGCTGGCCTACTGCCCCGACCAGCTCGCTCCGCCGGTCTGGCGGCTGCTCGACGAGCAGGTCGAGCAGGTCGTCTACCCCAGCTTCGGCGACCCGCGGCGGATCGACTGGGTGGACTACACCGCCCGCCAGCAGGCGGCGGACCCGCGGGCGTTCGCGCAGCAACTCTCCGAGCGGGCGGGCCACCGGCCGGTCTTCGTGCTGGCCGCACCGCACTACCGCACCTTCGAAGGTCAGTGCGAGGCGCTGCTGTTCTCGCTCGGCGTGCTGCGGCGGGCCGGCCAGCAGGTGTACAGCGAGACCGGCCGGAGAGCCCAGATCCTCTACCGCTTCGCTGCGTCCTGACAGCTGCCGGCCGCTGAACGACGTACGGCCCGGCGCCCTTGCGGGAGCCGGGCCGTGCGGACGTGCGGGTACTGGGGCTACTTCGCGGCAACGACCTCGAGGGCGATCGTCGCCTCGACCTCGGGGTGCACCTTCACGTTGACGGTGTGATTGCCGAGCGACTTGATCGGCGCGGCCAGCGTCACCAGGCGGCGGTCCAGCTTCGGGCCGCCGGCCTTCGTGACGGCCTCGACCACGTCGCTGGAGGTCACCGATCCGAACAGCCGGCCGGCCTCGCCGGAGCGGGCGGGCAGCCGGACCTGCAGGCCCGACAACTGCGCCTTCATCTCGTTGGCGGCACCGAGGTCGCGGACCTCGCGCACCTCGCGGGCCCGGCGGATGGTCGCGATCTGCTTCTCCGCGCCGCGGGTGGACTGGATCGCCATGCCCTGCGGGACGAGGTAGTTGCGGCCGTAGCCCGCCGCCACCTCGACCACGTCGCCGGGCGCACCGAGACCGGAGACGTCCTGCGTGAGGATGAGCTTCATCGTGGCGGCCATGTCAGCGCGCCGTCGAGGTGTAGGGCAGCAGCGCCATCTCCCGGCTGTTCTTCACAGCCATGGCGACGTCGCGCTGGTGCTGCCGGCAGTTCCCGCTGACCCGGCTGGCCCGGATCTTGCCGCGGTCCGAGATGTACTTGCGCAGGGTGCCGGTGTCCTTGTAGTCGACGTAGGTCACCTTGTCCTTGCAGAACTGGCAGACCTTCTTCTTCAGCTTGCGGGGCGGTGGCTTGGCCATCGTCGTGATCTCCTGGGATGAGTCGTTTTAGAAGGGGGGCTCGTCGGACCAGCCGCCCGAGCTCGCGGCGCCCCCGGCGGGCGCGCTGGCCCACGGGTCGTCACCGCCGCTGGGTGCCGCGTTACCGCCGCCGTAGGACTGCCCGCCGCCGCCGCCGAAGCCGCCACCACCGCCGCCGCTACTGCGGGAGGCCTTGGTGACCTTCGCGGTGGCCCAGCGCAGCGCTGGGCCGACCTCGTCGACGTCCAGCTCGTACACCGTCCGCTTCTCGCCTTCCTTCGTCTCGTACGAGCGCTGCTTGAGGCGACCCTGGACGATCACGGAGGTGCCCTTGTGCAGGGACTCCGCGACGTTCTCGGCGGCCTGGCGCCAGACGGAGCAGCGCAGGAAGAGCGCCTCGCCGTCCTTCCACTCGTTGGAGTTCTTGTCGAAGGTGCGGGGGGTCGACGCGACGGTGAAGTTCGCGACGGCTGCCCCGCTCGGGGTGAAGCGCAGCTCGGGGTCGGCGGTGAGGTTGCCGACCACGGTGATGACGGTGTCGCCTGCCACGGGTTCTCCTTTGGCCCTTCCCGCGTTCTGCGGGAGATGTCGGTGCGGTGTGGATGCGTGCGCGTCGGGTGCGCACAGGTCGAGCGGGGAAGGGGCGGTTCGGGTCCGGACGCGAGAGCTAGCCGGCGGCGGCCGGCACCGCGGCGGGAGCCTTGGGCTCCTTGGCCGGCGCAGGCTTGCTGGCGCGCAGCTCGGGTCGCATGACCTTCGTGCGGAGGATGGACTCGTTGAGGTTGAGCTGGCGGTCCAGCTCCTTCATCGTGGCCGAGTCGGCGCTGAGGTCGACGACGGCGTAGATGCCCTCGGTCTTCTTGTCGATCTCGGTGGCCAGCCGGCGGCGCCCCCAGACGTCGACCTTCTCGACCGTCCCGCCGCCGGTACGGACGACGTTGAGGAACGTGTCGAGGGAGGGAGCGATGGTGCGCTCCTCCAGGTCGGGGTCGAGGATGACCATCAGTTCGTAGTGACGCAAGTGACCCACCTCCTCCTGTGGACTTCGCGGCCACGGACGATCCGTGGCAGGAGGGCGTTCACGTCGGTAAACGGCGTCACGCTACCAGCGCGGCGTCCCGGGTCAGGCCGTGGCGACCGGTGCGGGACCGGCCATCGCGAGCGGGGCGCGCCGGCGGGCGGCCGGCTCGGCCAGCAGCAGGCGGACCAGCAGCGATGCGGTGCCGCCGGCCAGGACGGCGGCCAGGGCGGCGGGCAGGCCGTAGCCGCGCACGGTCGGGGGGCTGGCCAGCCGGCCGGTGGCGACGGCCACGCCGGGCTCGAGGTCCGGGGCCATCTCGGGCGCCGGCCCGGCGGCCTCGGCCGGCAGGTCCGGCAGCGCGATCGCCGGCGGCGGCGCAAGGCCGCCCGAGCTGGGGTCGGTCGGGATGCCCAGCGACCCGAAGCCGCCGGAGATCGGCGGGGCGGGGGCGGTGCCGTTGCCACCGGTCGCGGCCGGGGACGGGCTCGGGGAGCCCGGGCCGCCCGCGGCCCCGCCGCTCGGCGAGGACGCCGGCTTCGCGCCACCGGTCGGGCCGGGCCCGGCCGAGGCCGGCAGCACGACCGAGCCCTCGAAGGCCGCGCCCTCGGCGACCCGATAGGTGTAGGTGCCGGCCCGGGTGACCGGATCCGGATGGGTGTAGCTGCGGCCCGGCAGCAGCCCGACCGGGCCGCTGTCGAGATCCCAGTTCTTGCTCGTGGCCACGGCGCGGTAGCCGAAGGCGGTGTCCTCGTTGACGAACCGGACCGTGTCACCGGAGGCGACCTGCAGCACCTTCGGTGTCACGCCTTCGGCGGTGATGGTGACGACCTTCTCTCCGGCGGCGGCGGGCGTGGCGAATCCGACGCTGCCGAGCAGGAGGGCGGGAGCCGCGAGCAGGGCGGCGGCAGATCGGCGGAGCTTCATCTCTCCAGTTTCGCATCTCTGGGCCGGAACCGGGGCACTCGGACCGCGACAGGTGCCGCACGGCGGAGATACCGCACAGGTCAAGATTGTCGAAATGTTGACCTGTGCTGTACACCGCCCGACGGCACACACGTCTGCGGACCGGCATGTCGTGTCCACGAACGAGCAGCCACCGGTCGCATGCGGTGCCCCGGCGCCCCTGTCCGGTGCGTTGTCAGGTGCGTTGTCAGGTGCAGAGTGATTCCGAAGATGCGTCGGGGATCCGGGCTAGCGTGGAGCCATGCTCGCGATCGGTGCCCATGTCGACGCCGCCGACCCGCTGGGCGAGGGGCGGGCGCGTGGTGCGGACCTCGTCCAGTTCTTCTGTGGCGACCCGCAGAGCTGGAAGAAGGCGGTCGTTCCCGAGGCGCTGAGCCACGACCGGGCAGCCGGCACAGCGGGTCTGGACCTGTACGTGCACGCGCCATACATCGTCAACCTCGCGTCGACCAACAACAAGATCCGGATCCCGTCGCGCGCGATCCTGCTCGACCACGCGCAGGCGGCGGCGTCCCTCGGCGCCCGCGGTCTGATCGTCCACGGCGGGCACGTCGGCAAGGGCGACGATCCACGGGTCGGCGTCCAGAACTGGGTGAAGGCGTTCGAGCGGTCCTCCTGGGCGGAGGCCGGCACCCCCCTGCCGATCCTGGTCGAGAACACCGCCGGCGGCGAGCACGCCATGGCGCGACATCTGGATGCGCTGGCCCGGCTGTGGGACGGCATCGGCGGCTTCCCCGGAGTCGGCTTCTGCCTGGACACCTGCCACGCGCATGCCGGTGGTGAGCAGCTCCTCGACCTGGTGGACCGGATCACGTCCATCACCGGCCGGATCGACCTCGTGCACTGCAACGACTCGCGCGACGCCTTCGGCAGCGGCGCAGACCGGCACGCCAACCTCGGCAAGGGGCAGATCGATCGCGAGCTGCTGCTGGCGGTCGTCGCGGCGGCCGGCGCACCGGTGGTCTGCGAGACGCCGGGTGGGCTCGAAGGGCAGGCGTCCGACATCGCCTACCTGCGAAACAACCTGCCGACGTGACGCCGAGGCGGCGGTGCCGCCGTTCCGGACCGGCGTACGAAGCCGGCTGCTCGCTGGCGCTCGGCCTGCTGCTGGCCGTCCTCGTGCGGCGCCCGCAGGAGCTCGGCAGTAGCGTCCCGGGTGATCCGCGCGATCCGGTGCTGCTGTCCTGGGTGCTCGCCTGGCCCGGGCACGCGCTCACCAGCGCGGACCGGCTGTGGGACGGCAACATCTTCGCCCCGCTGGACAACACCCTCGCCTTCACCGACCTGCTGCTCGGCTACCTGCCCTTCGGCCTGGTCGGCGAGGGACCGGCCGCGGCCCTGGTCCGGTACAACCTCGTGCTGCTGTTCACCGGTGCACTGGCCTTCGCCGGCACGTGGCTGCTCGTCCGCCAGCTCGGGCTGGGGCGGGCGGCCGCGCTGGTCGCGGCCACCGCCTTCGCCTTCAACCCCTGGCGAGTGTCCCAGCTCAACCACATCCAGGTGCTGTCCAGCGGGGGCATCCCGCTCGCGCTGGCGCTGCTGGCCCGCGGCCACGGCGTGCGGCTGCGCACCGGGACCGGGCCGCTCCGTCCCGGCTGGGCGTTCGCCGGCTGGGCGGTCGCGACCTGGCAGCTCAGCCTCGGCTTCGGACTGGGCCTGCAGCTGGCCTACCTCCTCGCCCTGTGCACCGCCGTGGCCGCGGCGCGCGCCCTGGTCCGCGCGCAGCGGGGGAAGGGCCGGCCGGACCGGCGGCTCGTCCTCGCCGACGTCGCGGGGGTCGCCCTGCTGCTGGCAGTCGGCGCAACCCTGGCGCAGCCGTACTTCTCGGCGGTGCAGGACCACCCGCAGGCGCGACGGGGCCTGGAAGAGGTGGGCTTCTACTCCCCGTCCGCCGCGGCCTTCGTCACCGCGCCGGGCGACTCGCTGCTGTGGGGCCGCTACACCGCCGCGGAGCGGGACGGTGTCGGAGGGATCAACGAGAAGGCGCTGTTCCCGGGGCTGACGGTCACCGTGCTCGCGGCGGCCGGCCTGCTCCCGGGTCCCTGGTCCCGCCGACGGGTGGTGCTGATCGCCGGGGCGGTGGCCGTCGTCGCCGTCTGCGCGATGGGCACCTCCGGACCGGCCGGGGGCCGCTGGAGCTACCTGCTGCTCTACGAGTACGCCCCGGGCTGGCAGGGCGTACGAACCCCGTCCCGGCTCGTGACGACGGCCTGGCTGGGGCTCGCGCTGCTGGCGGCGCACGGCGTGGCGGTTCTGCTCGCGATGGTCCGGCGCGCTCGCGGGTGGGCGGACCCGGCCCTGGACCGGCCGCTGGCGGTCGGGCTGGCCCTCGGCCTGTCCGCCGCCGCCCTGCTCGAGGGGCTCGACACCGCCGGCCAGACGGCGGTGCGGCCCCCTCCTGCTCTCGCGCTCACCGCACTGCCGCAGCCGGTGCTGGTCCTGCCGAGCGAGGACTCCACCGACCAGGACGTCATGCTCTGGAGCACGGACGGCTTCCCGCGGGTGGTGAACGGCGTCAGCGGCTTCACCCCCGCCGAGCTGGAGCAGCTACGGGAGGCCGCCGCGCGGCTGCCGGACCCGCCGGCCCTCGCCCGGCTGCGCAGCTCGGGAGTGGCCAGCCTGCTGGTGCTGCCCGACGCGCTGCCCGGGACGAGGTACGAGCGGCTCGACGCCGTCGCGCTGGCCCGGCTGCCGGGGGTGGACGTCGAGCCGCAGGGGGACGTGCTGGTCGTCCGCCTCGGCAGGGGCCCGTGAGACCGGCCGGTGGCTAGAGTCGCCCGGTGCACGCGCCCGGTCCGACCAGCGAGGGCGCACCCGCGGCGCCGGCTGCGCGGCGCGTCGGGCCGGTCCTGGAGGGCGCGCTGGTCTTCGGGCTGGGCTGCCTGCTGGCGCTGGTCGTCCGCCGGCCGCAGGAGTTGTCCAGCACCGTCCCGGGCGACGCCGGCGACCCGGTCCTGCTGGCCTGGATCCTGTCCTGGCCGGCGCACGCGCTGACGTCCGGCAAGGACCTGTGGGACGCCAACCCGTTCGCGCCGCTGCCCAACGCGCTGGCGTTCAGCGACCCGCTGCTCGGCTACCTGCCCTTCGGGCTGGTCGGCGAGGGACCGGGCGCCGCCCTGGTCCGCTACAACGTCGTGCTGCTGTTCACCTACGCCCTCGCCTTCGCGGGGACCTGGGTGCTGGTCCGCCAGCTCGGCCTGGGGCGGGCGGCGGCGCTGGTCGCCGCCACCGCGTTCGCGGTCAACCCCTGGCGCGCGGCGATGGCCAGCCACCTGCAGGTGCTCTCCAGCGGCGGGGCCCCGCTCGCGCTGGCGATGCTGGCCCGTGGCCACGGCGTGCGCCTGCGGGTCGGCGGCGGACCGGTGCGGCCGGGCTGGGTCCTTGCCGGCTGGGCCACAGCGGCCTGGCACTTCAGCATCAGCCCGCCGATCGGGCTGCAGCTGGCCTACCTGCTCGCGGTGTGCACGGCGGTCGCGATCGGCCGGACGCTGCTGCGGGCGCAGCGTGGCGCGGGGTGGCCCGGCCGCCGGCTGCTGGTGGCCGACGGGCTGGGCCTGGTGCTGTTCCTCGGCGCCGGGGCGCTGCTCGCGCAGCCGTTCCTGCAGGCGGTCGAGGACCATCCGGAGGCCCGCCGCTCGGTGGCGGAGGTGGCGCTGTTCTCCCCGTCGGTGAAGGGGCTGGTCACGGCGCCGCCGTCGTCCTGGGCGTGGGGCCGGCACACCGAGGGCCTGCGCGAGGGGGTCGTCGCCTTCAACGAGGAGGCGCTGTTCCCGGGTCTGGTCGTCACGGTGCTGGCCGCGGCCGGGCTGGCCGCCGGACCCTGGTCCGGGCGCCGCCGGGTGCTGGTCGCCGGGGCAGTCGTCGTGATCGCGGTCTGCGCGCTCGGCACGGAGGGCCCGCTCGGCGGGCGGCTGGGTTACCTGCTGCTGTACGAGCACGCGCCCGGCTGGCAGGGCGTCCGGACACCGGGTCGGCTGGTCAACACCGGCTGGCTCGGGCTGGCCCTGCTGGCGGCACACGGCGTGGAGGTGCTGCTGCGCCGGGTGCGCCGGCTGGCCGGCACGGACGCGGCGCGGGCGCGCTCGGCCGCGGTGCTGCTGGCCTTCGGCCTGTCGGCGGTCGTCCTGCTCGAGGGGCTGGACACCCAGCCGCTCGCGCCGGTGCGCGCCGTCCCGCCGGTGGTGCTGGCCGACCTGCCCGCCCCGGTCATGGTGCTGCCGAGCGAGGCGCACCTGGACTACGCGGTGATGCTCTGGAGCACCGACCGCTTCCCGCGGGTCGTCAACGGGTCGAGCGGTTTCACCCCCCGCCTGCAGGAGGAGTTGCGCGCCGCCGCGGCGCGGCTGCCCGACCTGGACGCGCTCGACCGCCTGCGCGCCGCCGGTGTCGCCAGCCTGGTCCTGCTGCCCGACGCGCTGCCCGGCACGAGGTACGAGCGGCTGGACGCCCGCACCCTGGCCGGCCTGCCGGGGGTGGCCGTCGAGCCGCGCGGCGTGGTCGTCGTCGTCCGGCTGGACCTCGCGCCCTGAGCTGCAGCCGTCACGCCGCGTCCTAGGGTCACCGCATGCGACTCGACGCCCGCAGGTCCCTGGCGCTCGTCCTGCTCTCCTGCGCCCTGCTGACCCTGGCCGGGTACCTGCTCAAGGCGCAGTGCATCGGGGCGTACAACGAGCTGCGGGACAGCCACCTGTGCAGCAACGACATCCAGGTGCTCTACAGCGGCCGGGGCCTGGTTGACAAGCAGTTCCCGTACGTCGAGGGCGGGCTGGTCGACGGGCAGATCGTCGGCGGCACGCTGGAGTACCCCGTCCTCACGGGCATCGCGGCCTGGCTGCCGGCGCTGTTCGTCGCCGACGACGGTGCGTACCTCGCGGCGACCGCACTGCTGCTCGCGCCGTTCTCGCTGCTGACGGCCTGGCTGCTGCACCGGATGGCCGGGTGGCGCGCGCTGGCCTACGCCGCCGCACCGCCGCTGGTCTGGTACTCCTTCCACAACTGGGACCTGCTGGTGGTGGCCGCCACCGTCGCCGCCTTCGCCGCCTGGCACCGCGGGCGCTGGGGCGGGGCGGGGGCGCTGCTGGGGATCGGCGCCAGCCTCAAGCTCTGGCCCGGCTTCTTCCTCGCGCCGCTCGTCCTGCACCGGCTGCGTGCGGGCGACCGCCGGGGGGCGCTGCTGGCCGGCGGCGCAGGAGTCGGCAGCTGGGCGGCCGTCAACGTGCCCTTCCTGGTGGTCAACCCCGCCGGCTGGTGGGCGCCATATGCCTTCCAGAAGCTGCGTGCGGCCGACGTCACCAGCAACAGCATCTGGCACTGGGGGATGCCGGGTCTCACCTTGGATCAGCTCAACCAGCTGATCCCGGTCCTGCTCGGGCTGAGCTTCGTGGGCGCGCTGGCCTGGGGCTGGCACCGGAGCCGGGGTGCGGGCGGCTACCCGTTCCTGCAGGTGTCGGCGGCCATGCTCTGCGCCTTCCTGCTGCTGAACAAGGCGCACAGCCCGCAGTTCGCCCTGTGGCTGCTGCCGTTCTTCGCGCTGGTCCACATCCGGCTCGGCTGGGTGCTGGGCTACCTCGCGCTCGACACGCTGTTCTACGTCGGGCTGTTCCGCTGGTTCTACGACCTCTCGCAGGGTCGGGACTTCGGGCTGGCCAAGCAGGCCGTGGTGCTCGGCGTGTGGGGTCGCGCCGCGCTGCTCGTCCTGCTGTTCGGGCTGTTCCTGCGCGCCGCGGCGGTGGCCCGGCCGGCCGAGCAGCCATCGCCCGCGCCCAGCCACGGCCCCAGCCCCAGCCCCAGCCACGGCCCCAACCGCGGCCCCAGCCCCAGCCACGGCCCTTGATCAACGCCGGGTTTCCGCGCTTTTTGCCCCCCCGAAAAGTGAGAACCCCGGCGTTGATCATGACTGGGTCGGGACTGGGTCGGGTGACGTCAGGGGGCGACGGGTGACCGTCGCCAGCCGATCCACGCCGCGGCGCGGTCCGGCGCGCCGTCGAGCACACCGCCGGCCGGGTCGTCCGCACCCTGCGCCCGTACGACGTCCCGCTCGGGGGCGAGGACGTCGCGGACCACGAAACCGACCAGGACCAGCAGCGAGACGTTGCGCAGACCGAGCGCCGCGATGTACCACCCGTCGGCGATGCCGTCGGAGTCCTCGCCGAAGGTCAGGAAGAAGTAGAACCGGGTGAACAGCACCAGCGCCTCGGCGGCCTGCCAGGCCAACAGCGGCCGCCAGCGCGGCCGGGCAAGCAGCGCGAGCGGCACCAGCCAGATCGAGAACTGCGGGCTCCACACCTTGTTCGTCAACAGGAACGCGAAAACCGTGAGGAACAGCAGCTGCATCAGCCGGGGCCGGCGCGGCGCCTTCAGCGCCAGCAGCACGATGAGGCCGAGGCAGAACAGCAGCGACAGCGCCACGCCGCGGTTGAGTGTGTGCGGCGCCTCGCCCGGCGCCAGTCCCTGGTCCAGTGGGTGCCCGAGCGCCTTCTCCAGCAGCCGCCAGCCGGCGTCCCAGTCGGCCGGGCGGGTGGTGTTCAGCTCGAAGAAGCGGTACGCCGCGTTGATGCCGGTGACCGGAGCGCCGTCGGGGCCCGTCGTGGTGGTGTGCGGCGACAGCGCCGCCAGTCCCTGCTCGCCGATCCGGTCCAACGGGCTGGCGGCCACCGGGACCTGCTCGTTGCCGATCTGGGCGAACGACGGGCTGGTCAGGTAGACGGGCAGGCTGACCAGCACCGGGGTGAGCACCAGCGCCACGGCCGTCAGCAGGAACGCCCGGATCCGCCTGGCCCGCAGGCACAGCGCGAACAACGGCACCAGGAACAGCACCGGATAGAGCTTGGTCGCGGTGGCCAGCCCCAGCAGCAGACCGGCGGCCAGCGGCCGGCGCCGGGCCCACTGCACGAGTCCGAGCCCGGCCAGCGCCATCGCCAGGAGGTCCCAGTTGGTCGTGCCGTGCAGCACGAGCAGCGGGGAAAACGCGAAGATCGCGGCGTCCCAGGGTCTGCGTCGGCCCGCCAGCCGCACGGTGGTCACGACGACGACGAGCGCACCGGCGGTCAGGATCGCCCAGGTGACGTCGTAGAACCGGCGCGGCCGCTGGTCCGGCTCGACGACGGTGACCGCCTTCGCGGCGATCTGCATGACGGCGCCGATGACGACCGGGTACTCCACCGGGTGGTCGGCGTACGGCGTCTTGCCCTGGTTCAGCCCCTCGGCGAAGTACAGCGCGAACACGTCGGTGTAACAGCCGCGGGTGTACTGGTACTCGTCCGCCCAGGCGTGCACCCGGCAGGGCGACTTCTGCCACCAGCCGAACAGGCTGGTCACCAGCGTCAGCAGGATCAGCCAGCGCAGCGGGGTCCAGAACCGGCGCTCGCCGAGCAGCGCGTGCCGCCCCGGGGGACCGCCCAGCGCGTTGGCCGTACCGGCGACCACCGGGTCCTCCTGCGACGGCAGGACCAGGCCACCCGGGCGGTCCGGACCGGATGTCGGATCGGCGGTCAGGTCCAGGGAGGGCTCGCTCACAGCAGCGACTCTGCCACCGTCAGCGCGGGGCCGGGCTCGGGCTCGACCGCGCCGCCGGGCCCTGCGTCTGCTCCTGCGGCGGCGGGCCCTCGCTCTGCTGCGGCGACGGCTGCTGGCTCTCCTGCGGCGGCGGCAGGATCGGCGGGGGAGGCGGCGGGGGCGGCGGGGGCGGCGGGGGCGGGGGCTGCGTCGGCTCGGGCTCGGGCGCGACACTCTGCTCCGGCTCGGGTGAGCTCTCGTCGGGCGCGTCGCCGGTGCGCTGCGGACGCGGCCGCTCGATCTTCTCTGCGGGGTCCCGGCCGGTGCTGCCACCGCGGCCGACCCAGGCCGGCTCGGGGAAGTCCAGCTCGGGCTGACCCTCGAGGGCGGCGTCGGTGTAGGCCTTCCAGATCTTGCTGGAGAAGCCCCCGCCAGTGGCCTCGATGCCGTCGATCCGGATCGTCTTGGGCTGCGCGTAGCCGAGCCACACCGCCGTCGACAGCTGCGGGGTGAAGCCGACGAACCAGGCGTCCCGGTTGAGCTGGGAGGTGCCGGTCTTGCCGGCCGCCGGCCGGCCGTTCTTCAGCTGCGCGCCGCGGCCGGTGCCCCGCTCCACCACGGCCTGCATCGCATAGATGGCGTCGGCGGCGACGTCCTCGCTGAAGGCACGCTCCCCGGTCCGGATCTCGGCGTTGTAGACGTCGTCGCCGGAGCGGTCCTGGACCTTCTTGACCAGGAACGGCTCGACCGGGATGCCGCCGCTGGCGAAGGTGGCGAAGCCGACTGCCTGGTCGATCACGTGCACCTCGTAGCCGCCGAGGGCGATCCCGCCGTTGGTGACACCGTCCTCGCTGACCAGCTTCACCTCCTCCGGGATGCCGGCCCGGTGCGCGAGCTCGGCCACCTCGGACGGTCCCACCTCGAGCCCCAGCTCGTAGTAGGCGGTGTTGATCGACTTCTGCGTCGCCTCGATCAGGTCGACCCGGCCGTGGTCCCGCCCGCCGAAGTTGCTGACCGGCTCCTTGCGACCGGGGAACTCCTGCGGGCTGTTGCCGTTCAGCCGGGTACGCAGGCTCATCTCCTGCTCCAGCGCGGTGGCCAGGACGTACGGCTTGAACGACGAGCCCGGCTGCCGACCGACGCCCTGGCCGGCGAAGTCGAAGCCGGTGCCGCCGGCGCCGCCGTAATAGGCGAAGACCTCCCCGGTGCCGGGCATCACCGAGACCAGGGCGCCCTGCAGGTCCTCCTCACCCGGCTTGTCCCCGGTGATCTCCTGCACCGCCGAGACGGCGGCCTGCTGGGCGTTCTTGCGGATGGTCGTCGTGACGACCAGTCCGCCGGCGCTGAGCTTGTCCTCCGGGAAGCCCCGCCGCCCCAGCTCCTCCAGAACGGCCGTGATGACGTGGCCCTTGGGCCCGGACAGGTCGTTGTTGCGGTTGCCCGCGCCGATCTTCCTGACGGGCGGGTAGACCTGCGCGGCGCGCTCCTGCGGCGTCAGCCATCCCTGCGCGACCATCCCGTCGAGCACGTGGGCCCAGCGCGCCTTGGCCTGCTCGGGGTGCTTCTCGGGGTCGAGGGTGGCCGGTGACTTGATGCTCGCGGCCAGCACCGCGCCCTGTGCCACCGAGAGTTGTTTGGCGGGGCGGTCGAAGTAGGTCCAGGCCGCCACCTCGATGCCGGACGCCTGCCGGCCGAAGTAGATCGTGTTCAGGTAGTCCTCGAGGACCTTGTCCTTGTCGACCGTCCGGCTCATCTTCAGCGCGATGAAGACCTCCTTCACCTTCCGGGTGAAGGTCCGGTCCTGGGTCAAGAAGGCGTTCTTGGCGTACTGCTGGGTGATGCTCGAGCCGCCCTGCTCGACGCCGCCGCCCCGGACATTGGCGAACAGCGCGCGCAGGATGCCACGCGGGCTGATGCCGGGGTTGTTGTAGTGGTCGCGGTCCTCGGCCGACAGCACCGCACGCTGCACGCCCGCCGGGACCTCGGACAGCGGCACCGGGATGCGGTTCTGCTCGCCGACGCGGCCCATCTCCGAACGGTCGGCGAACAGGATCCGGGTCGCGGTGGCGGTCGCGCTCTCGTTCGGCTCCG
Organism: Mycobacteriales bacterium; assembly: GCA_040902655.1. Taxonomy (NCBI): domain Bacteria; kingdom Bacillati; phylum Actinomycetota; class Actinomycetes; order Mycobacteriales; species Mycobacteriales bacterium. Next base: position 17,471 of record JBBDWV010000024.1, on the reverse strand, counting down.
GCACGTCGGTGACGGCGTAGGCCACGCCGATGAGGGTGGCCACACCCAGCAGCGAGCCGGCGCTGCCCAGCAGCAGCACACGCCTCCAGCGGACGTTCGACAGACGGGACATGCCTCCATGGTCGCCCATGCCGGGGACCTCCGTCCGACCGCTCTTGCACGCCCGGCGCGGCAGCACGTAGTGTCCTGGCAGTGCGATGTATCGCGCCGATACATCGATCGTGCGGACGGGAGGGGCCGACGTGCTGGAGCTCGCCGTCCTCGGCCTGCTGCACGAGTCTCCGCTGCACGGCTACGAGCTGCGGTCCCGGCTCAAGGCCACGCTCGGCACCTTCCGGGCGTTCTCGTACGGCTCGCTGTACCCCACTCTGCGCCGGATGAAGGTGGCCGGGTGGATCACCGAGGACGACGGCGACGCCACGGTCGTGGCCGGGGCGCCACCGCTGACCGGCCGGCGCGGCAAGGTGGTCTACAAGCTCACCGCCGAGGGCAAGGAGCGGCTGGCCGAGCTGCTCGCCGAGGCCGGACCGTCGGCATGGGAGGACGAGACCTTCGGCGTCCACTTCGCCTTCTTCGGCCAGACCGACCCCGAGGTGCGCGTGCGCATCCTCGAGGGCCGGCGCACCCGCCTCGAGGAGCGGCGCGAAGGCGTCCGCACCTCGCTCGCCCGTACCCGCTCCCGCCTCGACCGCTACACCCTCCAGCTGCAGGAGCATGGGCTGGAGTCGGTCGAGCGCGAGGTCCGCTGGCTCACCGAGCTGATCGAGACCGAGCGCCGCTCGACCGCATCCGCACCGCCTCCCGGCGGTGCGCAGTCCGCCCTATCCACCCCTACCGAAAGAGGAGCGCCCTGATGGGTTCCGTCCGTGTCGCCATCGTCGGCGTCGGCAACTGCGCCGCGTCGCTCGTCCAGGGCGTCGAGTACTACCGCGACGCCGACCCGTCCGCGCGTGTCCCCGGCCTGATGCACGTCCAGCTCGGCGGCTACCACGTCCGTGACATCGAGTTCGTCGCGGCGTTCGACGTCGACGCCAAGAAGGTCGGCTTCGACCTGTCCGAGGCGATCCTCGCCTCCGAGAACAACACGATCAAGATCGCCGACGTGCCGCCGCTGGACGTGACCGTCCAGCGCGGCGTCACCCACGACGGCCTCGGCAAGTACTACCGCGAGACGATCGAGGAGTCCGACGCCGAGCCGGTCGACGTGGTGCAGGCGCTCCGGGACGCGAAGGTGGACGTGCTGATCTGCTACCTGCCCGTCGGCTCGGAGCAGGCGGCGAAGTTCTACGCGCAGTGCGCGATCGACGCCAAGGTCGCCTTCGTCAACGCGCTGCCGGTCTTCATCGCCGGCACCCCGGAGTGGGCGCAGAAGTTCACCGACGCGGGTGTGCCGATCGTCGGCGACGACATCAAGAGCCAGGTCGGCGCGACCATCACGCACCGCGTGATGGCCAAGCTGTTCGAGGACCGCGGCGTCATCCTGGACCGCACCTACCAGCTGAACGTCGGCGGCAACATGGACTTCAAGAACATGCTCGAGCGCGACCGCCTGGAGTCCAAGAAGATCTCCAAGACGCAGGCCGTGACCTCCAACATGGAGCACGACATGGGTACCCGCAACGTGCACATCGGGCCGTCGGACTACGTCCAGTGGCTCGACGACCGCAAGTGGGCCTACGTCCGCCTCGAGGGCCGCGCGTTCGGCGACGTCCCGCTGAACCTCGAGTACAAGCTGGAGGTCTGGGACAGCCCGAACAGCGCCGGCGTCATCATCGACGCGCTTCGCTGCGCGAAGATCGCCATGGATCGCGGCGTCGGCGGCCCGGTGCACCCGGCCTCGACCTACTTCATGAAGTCCCCGCCCAAGCAGGTGCGCGACGACATCGCCGGCCCCGCGCTCGAGGCCTGGATCCGGGGCGAGGGCACCGGCGACTTCGCCGCTGCCGAAGCCGAGCAGGCCACGCAGCAGTAGTCCGCGTTCTCGGTGCCCCCTTCGCGTTCTCGGTGCCAGCAGCGCCCCACCTACGCGCGAGGCCGGCACCGAGAACAGCGAGGGGTACGAGAGGCGGGCGGGCCGCCGGTGCCCGGAACCCCTCAGCAGCGGGTGCGTGTGCAGCCGCGGTGACCCCACCAGCTGCCGCAGCAGGGGCTGTCTGCGATCCGTGGATCCCGCTCAGGCCAGGCGATCGAGCAGCCAGCCCGGCCCGACCACGTCGGCGCCGCACGCCCGCACCCGCTGCCCCAGCTCCCGGTCGGCGGACACCAGCGTCACCGGTTCCGAGCTGCGGGCCAGCTCGTGCAGCGTGTCGTCGCCCGAGCCGGCCGCGTGCACCACGTGTACACCGCCGGCCGTGCCCTCGGGACAGCCCGGGCGCGCCGCCCCCTCGAGGACCACCAGGACCGGCGGGTCCAGCCGCTCCTCGCGGACGGCCGACCGGAGCTGCTCGACCAGCCGGCCGGCCGCACCGGCACGGTCATGCCACCACCCGTCCGGGCGGCTCCCGACGACGTTCGCGGCGTCGACCAGCAACATCAGCGCACCGGCCGCCGCCGGACGCCGCACCGCCCGGTCAGGCGGAGCGACCGGTGAGCCGTGAGCTACTTCTTCTGCCGACGGCTGCCGCCGTGCCAGTCCTCCTGCACGCCCACCTCGCCGGCCGACGTGCCGAACGCCGGCAGCTGCGGCCGCTCGCGCAGGCTGCGCTTGAGCTCGGCGAAGCCGGGGAAGCGGGCCAGGCCGATGACGTGGTCCCAGAGCTCCACCGCCTCGCGCTCCCCCGGCAGCCGGCTGATGACCGGGCCGAAGAACGCGACCCCCTCCGGTGGCTCGAAGTGCAGGATCGGCGTGCCGACGTCCTTGCCGGTGAGGCTGAGCGCCTCGTCGGTCTCCGCCTGGATCTGCTCGTCCCACGAGTCATCCTCCAGAGCGGCCGCCAGCTCCTGCGGCAGTGCCGCCGCGTCCAGGGCCACCTTGAGGAAGGGGCCCATGCGGCTCGGCAGGTCACCTGCCTCCGGCTCCGCCTCCCAGATCCCCTGCCCGAACGCCGCGTACAGCCGGCCCACGCCGTCGTTGCCGTGCTCCCGCCGGGTGAGCGCGGCAACGCGCAGCAGCCGCAGACCGGCGGTGTGACCGGCTTCGTACTCCGGCGGGAAGTGGCTGTCGTAGTCGACGTGCCGATTGAGCAGCCGCAGCGAGATAAAGCGCCACTCGACGGAGTACTCCCGCTGTGCCGCCACCGAGCGGACCCACTTGCTGGTCATCCAGGCGAAGGGGCAGACGGGGTCGAACCAGAAGCGCAGGTCAGCAGACATGCCCTCTGCCGTACCCAGCCCACGCCGGGCTACGACCGCCGGGTTCGCACCCGCCGCGCCGGAGCTCGTGGTGGTCCCGGGGCTCGGCGCCCTCGGCTACCTGCTGCCGCTCGTGCGGGCCTGCGCCGGATGGACGCGCGTGCACCTGCTCGACGTGCCGGGGTTCGGCGACCGGCGCACCGCGCGGCTGCCGGCCGACGTCGACAGCGTGTCGCGGACCGTCGCCGCCTGGCTGACCGAGGTGGCGCAGCGCCCAGTGCTGCTGCTCGAAGGGGCTGCACGCTCCGTCGCGCGGCCGCTACCCAGGCTCGTCAGCCGAGGTCGCGGGTTCTGGCTAGCCTGGCGCCGATGACCAGCCGCCATCCCCTGCGCGAGCTGCTCGCGCTGCCGGACCTGCGGCGGCTGCTCTACGTACGGCTGGCGGGCCAGGCCGGCGACGGGTTGTTCCAGACCGCGCTGATCCTCGTCGTCTTCTTCGACCCCAACGACGCGACGTCGGCCGGGCAGGCTGCGCTCGCCTTCGCCGTCCTGCTGCTGCCGTTCAGCCTGGTCGGCCCGTTCGCCGGCGTCTTCCTCGACCGCTGGCGCCGGCAGCGGGTGCTGCGCAACGCCAACCTCGGACGAGCAGGGCTCGTGACGGCGACCGCGGCGCTGCTGGCGACGCTCGGCGCCGACTCCCTCGTCGTCCAAGGGTTCGCGCTGCTGGTCATCTCGACCAACCGCTTCATCCTCGCCGCGCTGTCGGCGGCGCTCCCGCACGTGGTCGCCAAGCGTCAGCTGGTGACAGCCAATGCGGTGACCACGACACTGGGCGGCGGCGCCTTCACGCTCGGCGCCGTCGCGGCGACCGCCATGCGCCCCGCCTTCGGGTCGGGGCAGGTCGGGGGTGCCCGCACCTCACTGCTCGCCGCCGGGACCTACCTGCTCGCGGCGCTGCTCGCGGCGCGGATCACCCGGGACCTCCTCGGCCCCGACGCCCGTGCCCAAGATCGGTTGCGGGAAGCGCTGGGGCACGTCGCCCGTGGCGTGGCGCAGGGGGCGCAGCACGTACGGGAGCGGGGGCCGGCGTTCCGCGCACTGGCGGCGATCAGCGCGCACCGCTTCTTCTACGGCCTGTCGACCGTGGCGACGCTGCTGCTCTACACGCCGAACGGCTTCCTCGGCCGGCAGTTCGCGGGGGAGGGCGCCTTCGGCGGACTGATCGCCGTCGGGGCCGTCGCCGTGCTGGGCGGCCTGTCCGCCGCACTCGTCACCCCCGCCGTCACCCGGCGGCTGGGGACCCAGCGCTGGATCGTCCTGGTCTTCTCGGCCGCCGCGGTGGCCGAGCTGGTGTTCGGGCTGCCGTACACGCACGGGGCGTTCCTCGTCGCCGCCTTCTTCCTCGGCTTCGCCGCGCAGGCCGGCAAGATCTGCGTCGACACCCTCGTACAGGAGAGCGTCGAGGACGACTTCCGCGGCCGGGTCTTCTCCTTCTACGACACGCTGTTCAACGTGAGCTTCGTGCTCGCGGCCGCCGCCTCCGCCGTGGTCCTGCCGGAGGACGGCAAGAGCTACGCCGTGATCGGCATCGTCGCCGGCGGCTACACCCTCACCGCGCTGCTGTACGGCGTGTTCACCGCGCGCCGAGCGGCCGCCGAGCCGCCCGAGCCGGTGGTCACCCGGGGCTGAGCGATCCGCGCGGGTGTTGTCATGATCAACGCCGGACTTCCTCATTTTCTCACCCCGTGAAAAGTGCTCAAACACGGCGTTGATCATCGCAGCGCGTCCGCGACAGGTCTTTCGCGACGGGCTGCCGGACGCGTGGATGTGCGGACGTGACGACGACGACCAGGCGTCGGCGGCTACCCGAGGAGCGGGACGGGCAGCGGCACGAGCGGCGCAGGGGACAGCGGCGCAGGCGGCAGCAGCGGCGCAGGGGACAGTGGCGCAGGCGGCAGCAGCGGCGCAGGGGACAGTGGCGCAGGCGGCAGCAGCGGCGCGGGAGACAGCAGCGGCGCAGGGCTCGGGCTCGGGCTCGGGCTCGGCGAGACGAGGTCGAGCACCGTGTCCACGACGTCGTCCACCAGGTCGCCGACCGGGCCGGGAGCGGGGGTGGGCAGTGGCGCGGCCGGCGGCCGGCGGTCCTCGCTGCCGTCGCCCCCGTCCCCGTCACCCCCGTCGCGGCCGCCGCTGTCGCGGTCACCTGTGCCGGGGTCGATGTCGCCAGAGCCAACGTCGAAGCGCAGGCCGCCCAGGCCGAGCAGGAGCCCCAGGTCGGCCGGGGCGGCGGCGAGCACCGGGACGATGCCCGGGTCGAGCAAGGCGGCCAGGGCAGCGGCGACCCGGTCCACCGGCGCGGCGACGATCGCGGCGACGATGCCCCAGGATCCGCCGTCGGTCCGCAGCCCCCGCACCAGGGAGTAGCGCTCGGGCAGTGCGTCCGGCCCCGGGATCGCGGCGGCGATGAGGTAGCCGAGCGCCCGCTCGCTGCCGGGGGCGCCGGCCGGCAGCGCCGGCCCGACCTCGACCTGCTCGCGCAACGAGGACAGCACGACCCGGCCGACCGCGCCGTCGGCGTCCAGCCGCGAGGCCAGGGCGGTGAGGTCCGCGTCGGCCCGTACGAGGTCGCCGGCGAGCTGCATCTCGTAGCCGTCGCCGGGGGTCAGCACGAACGGCGCAGGTGCACCCGGCAGCCCGCCGGTCGGCACCTGCACCTGGTAGAACGCCGGCACCTCGACGGCGGCGCGGCGGCCGGCGGCGCGCACGTCGGCGGCGGCCCCCCGCAGGACGCCGGCGCGCAGCAGCGGGCCGCTGTCGATCCGGACCAGGGAGTCCTCGGCGGCGGTGACGGTGGCGGCGGTGGTGGCCAGCTCGAGGCCGGGGGCGTCCGCGGCCTCCACCAGCACGAAGCCCGCACGCAGCACCTGCCGGGCCCCGTCGAGCACGGTGACGGCCGCCTGCTCGCCGAGGTAGACGTCCCGGCCGCGGGTCACGAGCTGTGCACCGGTACGGCCGGCGCGCACGGTGGCGCCGGGCGGGATCCGCTCACCCACGACCGCACTGCGGGTGGTGCCGTCGGGGAGTTCGAGAACCACCCCGCTGCCGGCGGCCAGCACGGTGTCTGCCCTCGCCGTGCTGCTGCCGAGCGCGGCGACGCCGACGGCCGCCAGGAGCACGCCGGCGAGAAGGGCGGCGATGCCCGCCACCCACGCGCTGCTCCTGCGTCCGTTCTGTCCCGGCATGGACACATCATCGTCCCTGACCGGGCGGCGATCCATGGCCCGAAGTGACTAGACGGGGCGCGCCACCCCCTGGGCCTGCGCCCACGCGAGCAGCGCCTCGACGGCCTGCTCCCGCGGCAGCGGCCCGCGCTCCATCCGCAGCTCCAGCAGGTGCTTGTACGCCTGGCCGACCAGCGGCCCGCGCGGGATGCCCAGCAGCGCCATGATGTCGTCGCCGTTCAGGTCCGGCCGGATCCGGCCCAGCTCCTCCTGCTCGGCCAGCCGGGCGATGCGGGCCTCGAGGTCGTCATAGGCCGCCGCGAGCATCGCGGCCCGGCGCCGATTGCGGGTCGTGCAGTCCGACCGGACCAGCTTGTGCAGCCGCTCGAGCTGGTCCCCGGCGTCGGTGACGTAGCGGCGCACGGCGCTGTCGGTCCACGTCGGCGTTCCCGACCGGCTGTCACGGGACGACGCGCCGGCCGCAGCCTCCCGGCCGGCGGGGCGGTAGCCGTGGAAGCGCAGGTGCAGCTCGGTGAGCAGCGTCACCGCGGCGACCACGTCCTTGGGGTGACGCAGCGCCTGGAGCCGCCGCCGGGCCATCGCCGCGCCCACGACCTCGTGGTGGTGGAAGGAGACGCCGCCGCCGGGCTCCTTGCGCCGGGTACGTGGCTTGCCGATGTCGTGCAGCAGCGCGGCCAGCCGCAGCACCAGGTCCGGCCCGTCCTCCTCCAGCGCGATGGCGCGCTCCAGCACCTGGAGCGTGTGGTCGTACACGTCCTTGTGCTGGTGGTGCTCGTCGATCTCCAGCCGCAGTGCCGGCAGCTCCGGCAGGACGTGCGCCGCGAGCCCGGTGTCGACGAGCAGCTCCAGGCCGGCCCGGGGAAAGTGGCCGAGCAGCAGCTTGGACAACTCGTCGCTGATCCGCTCGACGCTGACGATCGCAAGCCGGTCCGCCATGGCGGTCATGGCCGACACCACGTCCGGCGCGACGGCGAAGCCCAGCTGTGCGGCGAAGCGGGCGGCCCGCAGCATCCGCAGCGGGTCGTCGCCGAAGGAGTCCTCCGGCGGTCCGGGCGTGCGCAGGACCTGGGCGGCCAGGTCGTCCATGCCGCCGTACGGGTCGACGAACGCGTCGGGGGCCTTCCAGTCGGGCAGCGCCACGGCCATCGCGTTGACCGCGAAGTCCCGGCGGGCGAGGTCGTCGGACAGCGACGTGCCGTAGCGGACCACCGGATTGCGTGAGGCACGGTCGTAGGCCTCGGCCCGGTAGGTCGTGATCTCGATCCGGAAGCCGCGGCGCTGCGCGCCTACCGTGCCGAAGGAGATACCGGTGTCCCACGTGGACTCCGCCCAGCCGGCCAGCAGCGCCTGCACCGCCTCGGGCCGGGCATCGGTCGTGAAGTCGAGGTCGTCGCCGAGCCGCCCGAGCAGCGCGTCGCGCACCGAGCCACCGACCAGATGCAGCGCGGCGCCCGCCGCGGCGAAGCGGGTGCCGAGCTCGACCGCCACCGGCGCGACGCGCAGCAGCTCGCGCACAGCGTTCTGCTGGACCTCGGTCAGGGCGGGCACGGGAGACGAGCCTATCCGCGAGACCTGCCGGTACGGGATTCCCGGGCGTGGATCGGCGCAGCCGGTGAAGGTGGTGGCGGGGGAGCCCGCAAGCCCGTCGCCCGGGGCGCGGGGCAGGGGGCGCCGACGTACTCTGGGTCGGTGTCCCCTCCCTCGCCGCCGCCGCCGCGGACGGGGCCGTCCGGGCGCCGGCCGCTGCGCCGGGTGGACGAGACGAGCGCGGGCGGTCTGGTCCTGGACCGCCTGGGACCGAGCGCCTCCGGTGCGCTGATCGGCCGGCTGGACCGGCGGGGACGGCTGCTGTGGTCCCTGCCGAAGGGGCACGTGGAGCCAGGAGAGACCGAGCCGGAGACGGCCGTGCGTGAGGTCGCCGAGGAGACCGGCATCCTCGGCCGAGTCGTCGGCAAGCTCGGCACGATCGACTTCTGGTTCGTCGCCGAGGGACGGCGGGTGCACAAGACGGTGCACCACTACCTGCTGCTCGCGGCCGACCCGGTGCACGGGCTCGAGCTGTCCGACGCCGACGTCGAGGTCAGCGAGGTGGCCTGGGTGCCGCTTGCCGAGCTGCCGGCGCGGCTGGCCTACGCCGACGAGCGTCGGCTGCTCGAGCGGGTCCCGGTCCTGCTCGCCGAGACGGCCTGACCGCCCGGCGGTGAGAAGCTGCGGCCGGCTGGCCTGCACCCTACTGCTGGCCGTACCGCTGCTGCTGGCCGCGCCCCACGCCGGGACCGCCGCGCCCACCGCCGCGCCCACCCCCGGCCCGCTGCCCTCGGACGTGGCCGCGGTCGACGGGGGCGCCTGCTCCGGCAGGTCCGAGGAGTCGCCGCTCCTGGTGCAGGTCACCACGCTGCTGCCGCGCGCCCCGGCCCGTCCCGACCAGCCGTTCCAGGTGGCGGGAACGCTGCACAACTGCGGTACGCAGGCGCTGTCCGGCCTGCAGCTGCGGCTGTCCACCGGGACCGTTCTCCGTACCCGCGGTGAGCTGCAGCGCGCCGAGGACGAGCCGGTGGTGGGCCGTCCCCGCACGACCGCCGCCGCACCGGTCGACGACCTGGCTCCGGGGGAGGACACCACCTTCGACCTGAGGCTGCTGGTCCGCGACCTGCAGCTCGGCGGCGGTCTGGGCGTCTATCCGCTGGCCGTGCAGGGCCGGGCCCGCTACGGCGACGACCGCTTCCGTACGCCGGTCGGTCTCGCCGCGACGTTCGTGCCGTGGTTCCCCGACGGGCCGCCGGCGCCGACCCGGATCGCCTGGCTGTGGCCGCTGGTCGACCAGCCGCGCCGGGCACCCGCGGAGGTGATGCTGGACGACGCCCTGGACGCGCTGCTGGCGCCGGGCACACAGGACGCGCCACGGGGCCGCCTGCAGGAGCTGCTCGTGGCGGCCCGCGAGGGCGCCAAAGGTGCCTGCGACGAGTCGGCTGCCCCGCCACCGGGGACGGCGCGCGAGCCGTCCACCGGCTGCCGCGGGCAGCCCGTCCCGGTGACCTACGGCATCGACCCGGCCCTGCTCCACAGCATCGAGGCGATGACCCGCACGAAGGGCTACAGCGTGCTCGCCGACGGTGAGCCGACGGACCGGCCGCCGTCGCAGAACGCCGAGCAGTGGCTGTCCGGCATGCGGGCCGCCGCCGAGGGCAGCGACGTCCTCGCCCTGCCGTTCGGGGACCCCGACATCGTGGCGATGTCGCGGGCCGGCAGCGGCCTGCGTGACGACGTCGAACTGCTGCGCAAGCTCGGCCAGTCCGAGGCCGGCGAGGTGCTTGGCCGCGAACCTCTCACCTCCGTCGCCTGGCCCCCACCCGGACCGCTGACCCCGGCCCTCGACCTGCTCGCCGGCGGGCAGGCGCGCGCGGTGGTGCTGGACGCGGCAGCACTGCCACCGGCCTCCGTCACCCGCAGCCGCACCCCGAGCGCCCGGATCGAGCTGCCGTCGCCGTTCGGGACGGTCAGCGGGCTGGTCGTCGAGGAGGTGCTGTCCCACCTGGTCGAGCCCGACCCGACCGACTGGCAGGGCCCGCGGCTGGCCGAGCAGCGCTTCATCGCCGAGACGGCGATCATTGCGGCCGAGGCGCCGAGCGTCTCCCGTACCCTGCTCGTCGCCCCCCGTCGCACGGCCGACGTCGTCCCGGCAGTCGCCGCAGCCGTGCTGGCCGACACGGGCCGGCTGCCGTGGCTGTGCCCGGTCCGACTCGCCGACGTCGCTGTCGGCCGCGAACGCTGTCGCGACCTGCCGGACGCGCAGGGGCCGGCGCAGGCCGAGGACCGCACCGACGTCGCCGACCCGGCCGACGTCGGCCCCGAACTTCCGCCTGACTTCCTGGAGCGGTTGGCGGAGGTACGTGCCGCCGGAGAGCAGTTCACCGACGCGGTGCTCGTCGCGAACAGCACGGAACAGGCCCGTACCAAGGCCCGGCTGTTGCGGGCGCACGGCCGCACCACCTCCGCCGCCTGGCGGGACCAGCCCGCCGACGGGGAACGGATGCTGCGCCTGCTGGCCGAGGACGTCGAGCGGCTGCGCGGGCAGGTCCGCCTGGTCAGCGAGCCGGTCCTGCTGACCGGCAACTCGGGGACGCTCCAGCTGTCGGTGCAGAACGAGCTGGACCAGCCGGTGAACGTCGGGGTGCGCCTGGACGAGACCAGCTCCGCACGACTGTCCTCCGGCACGACCGGCGTGCAGGTGATCCCGGCCCGCAACGCCACGCCCATCACCGTGCGGGTCGAGCCGCGCACCTCCGGTCGCTTCGTCGTCCAGGCCACGCTGGTCGACGTGAACGGCCGGCCGTTCGGTGAGCCGGTCGAGCTCGACGTGCGCTCCACGCAGTACGGCCGGCTCGCCCTCGCGGTCACCGGCATCGCGGCGGCAGTGCTCATGGTGGCCGCCGGTCTGCGGATCACCCGACGCGCCATGCGCCGTGACGACGGCGTGCAGGCGTGAGCTCGCTCGGCAGCTCGACCCGCGCAATGGCGCTGGGAACGCTGGCCTCTCGCGGGACCGGCTTCCTGCGCACCGCGGTCATCGCTTCGGTGCTGGGCGTCTACGGCGTCGGCACCGCCTACAACGTCGCCAACACGACTCCGAACATCGTCTACGAGCTGCTGCTCGGCGGGATCCTCACCTCCGTCGTCGTTCCGCTGCTGGTCCGGGCGGCCAAGGAGGACGAGGACGGCGGGCAGGCATATGCGCAGCGGCTCCTCACGCTGACCGTGCTCGTGCTCGGTGCCGCAGCCGTCGTGCTGGTGCTCGGCGCGCCACTGCTCATCGACCTCTACGCCGGCGACCTGGACCCGCAGTCGCGCGAGCTCGCCATCGTCTTCGCCCGCTTCTTCCTGCCGCAGATCCTGTTCTACGGTGCCGGCGCGGTGCTCGGCGCGGTGCTGAACACCCGCGGTCGCTATGCGCCGCCGATGTGGGCGCCGGTGCTCAACAACCTCGTTGTCATCGGCACCGGCCTGGCCTTCCTCGTCGTGCGCGGCCGCGCCGAACTCACCCCGGAGAGCCTCACCACCGCACAGGTCGCCCTGCTCGGTCTCGGCACGACGCTCGGCATCGTGGCGCAGACCGTGGCCCTGGTCCCCGCCCTGCGCTCGGCCGGCTTCTCGCTGCGGCTGCGCCGGGACCTGCGCGGCGTCGGGCTTCGGCGAGTGGGGTCGTTGGCCAAGTGGGTGCTGCTGTACGTCGTGGCCAACCAGGTCGCCTACCTCGTCGTCGTACGGCTGTCGTCGGAGGAGGCGCTGGTCGCTCTCGGGCGGGGCTACGCGTCCTACGTCTACGCGTTCGTCCTCTGGCAGCTGCCGCACGCCATCGTCGCGGTCAGCGTCATCACCGCACTGCTGCCGCGGATGAGCCGGGCGGCGGCCGACGGCCGGTGGGAGGACCTGCGCGGCTCCCTCGACCACGGGCTGCGACTGACGGTCTGTGTGCTCGTGCCGGCTGCCGCCGCCTTCCTCGTGCTCGGCCGCGAGATCGCCACCGTCGTCTTCGCGCGCGGCGAGATCTCCATCGCCGACGCACGCTTCATCGGGGTGCTGCTCGGCATCTTCGCTGTGGGGCTGGTCCCCTTCAGCACCTACCAGCTGCAGCTGCGTGCGTTCTACGCGATGCAGGACACCCGCACTCCCACGCTCGTCAACCTGGGCGTCAACGCGACGCTGGTCGTGGTCGACGTCACCCTCTACCTCCTGCTACCGGACGAGCTGAAGGTCGTCGGGCTGGCCGCCGGACATGCCTGCTCCTTCATCGCCGGGCTCGGGATCTGCTCGCTCGTGCTCTCGCGGCGACTCGGGGGACTGGACGGCACGGCGGTCGTGCGGACCGCGGTGCGCTGCGTGACGGCTGTCCTCGTACCAGCGCTGCTGGCACTGGCCCTGGCCTCCGCCACGACCCGGACGATCGGTGCGGGACCCCTGGGCGCGGCGGTCGCCCTCCTCCTGGGCGGCGGAGTGCTCGGCGCCGGTTACGTCCTGATCGGCCGGCGGCTCCGCGTCGCCGAGATCGACGAGGTTGCCGGACCGGTGCTGCGCCGGGTGGGGCTGCGCTAGGTCCACACTGCGCCACCCGGCTGAAGACCCGATCGGGTGGTCCTCAAGACCGGCGTCCCAGCGGCCGATTCAGCCGCATGAACAGCGACCGCGGCGACATCGTGCTGGGCTGGCTGACCAAGCTGATCGCCACCCTGGGGCTGCTCGGGATCGTCGGCTTCGACCTGATCTCGCTCGGCGCCGCGCGGTTCTCGGCCGAGGACCACGCACAGTCCGCCGTCCGTGCCGCGAGCGCGGCCTACCACTCCCCGACCGACCTGCAGGTCGCCTACGACGCGGCCGTCGCCGAGGTGGCCGGGCACGGCGACACCATCGACCCGCAGAGCTTCACTGTCTCGGCCGACGGCCGCATCACCCTGACGCTGCACCGGACCGCCCCGACGATGGTCGTGGAGAAGGTTGCCGCGCTGCGCTCCCTCGCCGACATCGAGCGCACCGTCTCCGCCCCACGGCCCTTGTAGCTCCCTCTAGGATCGTCGCGTCCGGGTCGTTGCCCGGATCCAGCGCGAGGAGGAGATCCGTGGCCCCGCCGCAGAGCCTCCGCACCGTCCGGCCGCTGCTGCGGCAGGACGACCTGCTGGCCGACCGCTACCGCCTGGACCACCCGGTCGAGCCGGCGCCGCGCGCGAGCGAGGTCGAGGAGTCGCCCGCCGTCCTGTGGCGGGCCACCGACGAGGTGCTCGCCCGCCCTGTCGCGGTCAAGCTCCTGCGGGCCGCAGGCCGTCGCGGCGGCACCCAGGCCCGCCCGTTCCTCGAGGCGGCGGCCGCCACGGGCACGCTGTCCTCGCCCGTGCTCGCTCGGGTCTACGACGCGGCCGTCCAGCAGTGGCCGGCCGAACGTTCCGGCCGACCCGCCGGCGACGTCGACGTCGCGTACGTCATCAGCGAGTGGGTCGAGGGCCGCGACCTGGCGACCGTGCTGCAGCAGGACGGGCCCTTTGAGCCGGAGCAGGCCGGCGCGCTGATCGTCGAGGTCGCGGAGGCGTTGCACGCCGCGCACCGTCGGGACGTCGTGCACGGCCGGGTGCACCCCGGCAACCTGCTGCTCACCCGGTCCGGACGGCCCCGGCTGACCGACGTCGCCACGTCCGCGGCCCTGCCCGACCGGGCGGTGCCGGCCGAGCGGGCCGGCGACCCGGTCGGTCCCGCCGCCGACGTCCGCGACCTGACCGCCGTCCTGTACGCGATGCTGACCGCCCGCTGGCCGGTCAGCACGACCCCGCAGCCATCCTGTGGCCTGCCGGCAGCGCCCGCCGTCAACGACGGCCGATCGCGCGGCCGGCTGACCAGCCCGGGCCAGATCCGGGCAGGGATCCCACGCGCCCTCGACGACCTGGTCGTGCGCGTCCTGCAGCCGACCCCAGGACGGCCGGCACCGGCCACCGCCGCGGCACTGGCCGATGCCGTGGCCGCGGCCGCGGCCGCTGCCGCGCGACCCGTCGGTGCGGCCCGGGCCATCGATGCGGCCCGCGCGATCGGTGCCGCCCGCGCGGCCGGTGCGGCCCGCGCTGTGAGTACCGTGGGTGCGGCCGGTGCCTCCGGGCCGCTGCGGGCCGCGCAGGCGGTCGCCGCCCGGCCCCCTCCGGCGGCACCACGGGTCCCGCCCGATGTCTGGCGTTTCCTGCCACTGATCGCCAGCCTGGTGCTCATCCTCACCGTCGGGCTGGGGATGTATGCCGTCGGTCGCGCGGTGGGGGAGATCGAGCCGGCCGACGAGGCGGCCGAGGTGGTCGCCGGCGGGCCCGGCACCACCCGGATCGCCCTGGACAGTGCCCGGGTGCGGGTCTTCAACCCGCCGCCCGGACGGGGCAACGAGCGCATGGGCGCCGTTCCCAATGCCTACGACGACGACCCGACGACGGTCTGGGAGACCGAGCGCTACGCGAGCCGCAGGTTCGGTGGGCTGAAGCCGGGCGTCGGGCTGCTCGTCGACCTGGGTGAGCCGACGCCGGTCACGCAGGTCGAGCTGGTGACGACCGGGGGCGATGCCACCTTCGAACTGCGCGCGGCCGACGACCTGGGGGCGCAGGCCGGCAACTACCGCGTGCTCGCACGCGGGACGGCGGCAGACCCCGCGCTCACGCTGACACCGCCCGAGGGCACGACCGCCCGCTGGTACCTCGTCTGGGTGACCGGGCTGCGCAAGACCGATGGCGGCTTCACGGCGGGCATCGCCGAGATGCACTTCCTGCGGGGCTGATGCACTTCCTGCCGGGCCGGCGGGGCCGGCGCCACTACCCTCGCGCCGTGACCGAGGGCCCGGATCCGGAGGGGGGCGCGGCAGCGCCCGACGGCGACGCCCGCGACCGCGCGCTGCTCGCCGCCCACGTCGCCGGTGACCCCGCCGCCTTCGGCACCCTCGTCGGGCTGCACCGCGACCGGCTGTGGGCGGTCGCCCTGCGCACGCTCGGGGACCGGGAGGAGGCGGCCGACGCGCTGCAGGACGCGCTCCTGTCCGCGTACCGCGCCGCCGCGACCTACCGCGGCGAGGCCAAGGTGACCACCTGGCTGCACCGCGTCGTGGTCAACGCCTGCCTCGACCGGGTCCGTCGCCGGCGGGCCCGGCCGACGGTGCCACTGCACGAGCAGGGCGGTGCGGGCGAACCGGTCGACCAGGTCGACGCGCTGGCGGCCCGCGAGACCGTGCTCGAGATCGAGGCGGCGCTGGCCGAGCTGCCGGTCGAGCAGCGTTGCGCGATCATGCTCGTCGACGTCCACGGCATGCCGGTCGAGGACGTGGCTGCCGTCCTCGGTGTGCCCGCAGGCACCGTGAAGAGCCGCTGCTCGCGCGGTCGCGCCCGGCTGGCCCTCTCGCTGGGCCACCTGCGGAACCGTCCGCTCGTGCCACCCGTCCCACCCATGTCAGGCACCGGACGCGAGCAGGGAGGACCAGGGTGATCGAGCCGCCGTCCCACCTCGACCTGGACGCCCTCGCCGACCTGCTGGCGGGCGAGGCCGACGAGGCTGCGCAGCGACACCTGCAGACCTGCGCGTCGTGCGCCAGCCGGCTGGCGGAGCTGCGGACGGCTGAGGCGCGGGTGGTCGCCGTGCTGGGTGCGCTGCCGCCGCCGGCCGTTCCCGCCGATCTCGACGCCCGGCTGGCCGCGGCCCTCACGGCCGAGGCGGCGGCGGGCCGGGCGAGCGTGACCGCCCTGCCGGTACAGCCGGAAGGTCCGTCCTCGGGCCGGCCGGGGGTTCGGTCCACGGGCCGCAGCAGCTGGCTTCCTGCGGCAGCGGCCGCCGTACTGCTGTTGTCCGGCGGTGGCCTGGGCTACGCGCTGCTGCAGGGCGGCGGCGGGGCCGAGTCCAGCACCGCGGCGGTGGCCGGCGGGCAGGCGGGCCCGGACCTGGTGCTCAACAACAGCGGCACCGACTGGTCCGACGCCGCTGCCGTACGCACGGCGCTGCCCGGTGTCCTGGCGGGACGCGCCAACCCGATCACGCTGTCCCTCACGAAGCAGCGGGCCGAGGACCAGGCAGAGGCCAACGCGGGGGACACGGCGAGGAGCACCGCGCAGGGCCCGGCCGGCACCCCGGGGGACACTTCTCCGGGCTCGGCCGGCGGTGCCGAGGCCGGTCCTGACGCAGGGGCGGCCCCTGCCCCCGCGGCCCCTGCCCCCGCGGCGTCCGCGGTGGCGAAGGCGGACGCGACGCCGTTGGCCCGCCTGCGCACCGCAGAGGGCCTGGCCGACTGCCTGGCCGCACTCCTTCCGCCGGAGCAGCCCGAGGTGCAGCCGTTGGCCCTGGACTACGCGCAGTACCAGGGCCGCCCCGCGCTGGCCGTCGTCCTGCCGGACCCGGATCCGGATCAGCTCTCGGTCTTCGTCGTCGGCGAAGGGTGCTCGCGTGCAGACGACAGCACGCTCTACTTCGTCCGGGTACCGAGGCCGTGAGGTCGGCTTGGCCAGCCGCTGCCCAGGCATTCTCGGTGCCAGCAGCGCCTGACCCGCGCACAGGCGTGGCACCGAGATCAACCGGGGAGTCGATCCGAGCAGCCGTCGGCCGCTAGCCGCGGTCCCCCGGCCGGCCTACGTGGGCGGTTGCCCCCTTGGGGGCAGCGTCCAGAGGACGACACCGGCGATGGCGGCGGCGTACGGGATCAGCGCCGAGCCGCCCAGCACGTCCTTGCTCTGCTCGAGCGCGAAGCCGAGGGCGACGCCGACGACGGCGTACACCACAGCCACCAGCCGCACCCGCATCGCGGCCGTCCCGCTGCGCGGCACACCCGAGGACGCCTGCGCGGCAGCACCGCTGAGCACCCCCACGACGAACGGCGTGAGATAGGCGAACAGCTCTGCGCCGACGTACTGCGCGGCGACCACGCCACCGAGCAGCGCCACCCCGGACGCGGCGAGCGCCGCCCGGACCAGCTGCTCGGCCGGAGTCGGCGGCGGGTGCATCGTGACGGGACCCTCGGGGCGGGCGCCGCCGCAGGCCGGGCAGCTCCCGCCCGGCACCGATCCGGCATCGGCCGCGCAGCGCGGCCGGTCGCAGACCGGGCAGCGGTCGACCGCCGGACGTACGGGATGGACGCCGCAGCGGGCAGCTGGAGGAAGCGGCCCACCGGAAGGGGCGGCGGGCGCGGACGGGATCACAGGTGAGAGCCTTCCATGCGGGGCGGGAAGAGGCGTTCCCCGCCGGACGTTCCGTCGTCGTACGAGCAGTCGAGGAGAGGTTGGCCGGTGGGCGACTCGCAGGTGCGTAACGCGATTGTGGTGGGTTCTGGTCCGGCGGGGTACACCGCGGCGATCTACCTGGCGCGGGCGGCGCTGGAGCCGCTGGTCTTCGAGGGCTCGGTCGCCGCCGGTGGTGCGCTGATGAACACCACCGACGTGGAGAACTACCCCG